>CAIPGD010000513.1 GCA_903864485.1 uncultured bacterium
CTGAAAGGTGGGCACTTTTTGCAGGAAGACAGCCCTGACGAAATCGTGACCATCATCGATCGGGTGAGCGATTACCCCGTAAAAAGTCCTCCATAGACCTTGCGGAGTTCGTTTTTCTGGACCTTGCCGGTGCCACCTACAGGCAGCGAATCGACAAACACGACGTCATCGGGGACCCACCACTTCGCCACCCGGGCGGCGAGGAAATCAAGAATTTCCTGCTTTTCGAGCGCGGCCTCAGGTTTGCGAACCAGGATCAGCAGTGGGCGCTCGTCCCACTGAGCATGTTTAACGCCAATCACGGCGGCCATCGCAACGCTGGGGTGGGCGATTGCGGCGTTCTCGAGGTCAATCGAACTGATCCATTCGCCGCCGGATTTGATGACATCCTTGGTTCGGTCACGGATTTGCATGACGCCATCCGCCGCGATGGTCGCGATGTCGCCGGTCGGGAACCAGCCGTCGACCAGGGGAGATGTTTCGGCTTTGTAGTACCCGGAAACAATCCATTGGCCCCGAACCATTAATTCGCCTTGCGAGCTTCCGTCACGTGGCAGTTCGATGCCATGGTCATCGACGATCTTGATGTCGACCCCGAAAACACTCTTACCCTGTTTCGCCAGCAGTGCATGTTGGTCGTCATGGGGTAAGGCACGATCGCGGGCCATCAATGTACCCATCGTCGCGACTGCCGTGGTCTCGGTCATGCCCCAGCCATGGCGCACATCGACCTGATAGTTCTCCATGAATTTCGCAATCAGCGCCTTTGGCATGGCCGACCCACCGACAGCGGTTCGACGCATCGTGCTGAATTTCAGACCGTTCTGTTCCACATGATTGAGTAAGCCCAACCAGATCGTCGGTACCCCGGCGCTGATGGTCACCCCTTCAGCTTCCATCAGCTCATAAAGCGACGCGCCATCGAGTTTGGGGCCGGGCAAGACAAGCTTGGTGCCGGCAATGGGAGCGGCGTAGGGAATGCACCAGGCATTAATATGAAACATTGGAACGACGGGCAAGACTGCATCGCTCGCAGAAAGAGCCAGGATGTTCGGGGTGCAGCCTGACAGCGCATTGATGACGATCGCCCGGTGCGAATACATCGCGCCCTTCGGGTTACCCGTCGTGCCGGAGGTGTAGCAAAGCGCCGCGGCCGTTCGTTCATCAAAGATGGGCCAGCTAAACTCGTCGCTGTATGGCGCGATGAGGCTCTCGTAAACGACTAAATCCGGCAGTCCTTCGATGATGGGCGCATGTTCGACATCGGCCAGCGCGATCCAGTGCTTGACCTTGGGGCAGTGGGCTGCGATTCCCTTGATCAAGGGAGCAAAGGTCGCATCAAAGAAAACCGCTTTGTCTTCCGCGTGATTGATGATGTAGATCAACTGCTGCGGGTGCAGGCGCGGGTTGCAAGTGTGCAAAATCATCCCGCTACCCGAAACCGCGTAGTAGGTCTCGAGGTGCCGGTGGTTGTTCCAGGCAATGGTGCCGAGGGCGTCGCCCGCAGTTAGCCCTAGTGATTGCAACGCATTCGCAAGCTGGCGAGCCCGCGCTGCACAGGCCTGATAGGTGTAACGATGCAGCGGGCCATGGGTTTCGCGGGAAACCACTTCAATATCGCCAAATTGCCGGGCGGCATGTTCGATGACGCTCGAAAGCAGCAGCGGGGGCTCTTGCATCAGGCCGAATTGA
>CAIPGD010000514.1 GCA_903864485.1 uncultured bacterium
CACACGGCTTGGCTGATTCTGCAGGGGATTGAGACTCTGCCGCTTCGGATGGCGCGTCACGTCAGCAATGCCCAGGCGATTGTGGACTTTTTGGCGATCCATCCGATGGTGGAACGGGTGGGGCATCCAAGCCGGCCTGACCATCGCAGCCACGAACTGGCGCAACGTTTGCTCCCGCGCGGCGCCGGATCGGTCTTTAGTTTTGATCTGTGTGGCACCCGCGAGCAGGGAAAGGCGTTCGTCGAAAATTTGCAGATCTTCAGCCATCTCGCCAACGTGGGGGATTGCCGGAGTTTGGTGATTCATCCGGCCAGCACTACGCATTTTCGGATGGACGATGCCGCGCTGCATGCGGCGGGTATCGGGCCGGGCTCGATCCGGCTATCGATCGGTCTCGAAGACCCCGAGGACCTGGTTCAGGATCTCAAACGGGCATTGAAGGCCGCGCAGCGCGCCGGTGCGTCGGCGGGTGCGTCGGCGGGTGCGGCAGGGGCTTCCTCATGATCATCACAGTTCAGGGCGCACCGCTCTATGTGTATACCGGGGGGCGCGACTTCGATGCCGCGAAACCCACCATGCTTTTTATTCATGGTGTGTTGAATGACCATAGCGTTTGGGGTTTGCAGTCGCGTTATTTTGCCCACCACGGCTGGAACGTGTTGGTGCCGGATCTGCCGGGGCACAATCGGAGTGCGGGGGTGCCTCCCGATTCGGTCAAAGAGGCGGCGCTTGCAGTCATTGCGCTGCTCGATACGATGCAAATTGACCGAATCGTGTTGATCGGACATAGCTTTGGTGCATTGATCGCGCTCGAAGCGGCGAGTCGGATTCAAGATCGTGTCGACCGACTCGCATTGCTCGGCATTGCTTACCCGATGCGAGTATCGGAGGCATTGCTGGAGGCGTCGGTCAAGGCGCCCGAAGAAGCGATTCGCTTGGTGACCCGCTTCTCGTATTCAGGGCTTGCGGCGCCCCCGTCGGCCCTCGGACCCGGGACCTGGTTGCCCGGATTGGGGCGTGCGCTCATGCGGCGCGTGTTGGCCTCTAACCCCGATCACAACCCGTTTTATGCCGGTTTTTTGGCGTGTGATCGTTACAAGGGGGGCGATAGCGCGATTACGCGAGTGCACTGTCCCATTTTGTTCATGCTGGGTGATGAGGATCAGATGACACCGCCCAAAGGTGCAAAGGCGCTCATCGATCAGGCGCATTCGGCCCAGGTGCTTCGGTTGCAGGTGGGCCACCAGATGATGAGTGAAGCGCCTGACCAGGTGCTCGAGGGTTTGCGTGTTTTCGTTAAATAATCTGAATTGAATTGGCCAGGCTTGGGAAGCGCAAGGCCTTGGTTGCTTGTTCAAAAGCAAACCCAAGCCCAAGAATCCGGGCATCGCTCCAGGCCGGGCCCACAAAACTGAGCCCAACTGGCAGGCCGGCAGCAAAGCCGCAGGGTACGCAGAGATGCGGATAACCAGCGACTGCAGCAGGCGTTGAGAAGCTCCCGGTGTAGTGGTCGCCGTTGACAAAGTCAGTGAGCCAGGCGACGCCACCTGTTGGCGCAACGAGCGCGTCGAGTTCGTGTCGACGCAGGGCTTCGTCGATGCCTTCGGTGCGCGCCAGTCGTTGGCAGGTCTCGAGCGCGGCGAGATAGGGTTTGCTGCGCAATCCGCCAAGTTCTTTTGCCCGAAGGAATAATTCTTGGCCGAAGTGAGACATCTCCTGGGCAGCGTTCGCCTCATTAAACGTAATGATATCGGCCAGGCTGTTGACGGGAGCGCCGCGTCCAAATTCACGGAGATAGCTGTTTAAACCCGCCTTCATCTCGTAGAGCAGAACGCTGAATTCACTGTCTTGATACTGCTCTGCCGATGGCAGTTTGACCCAATCGATCAGGCGAGCGCCTTTCCCACTTAGGATGCTGAGTGCCTGCTCGTGCACCGCATCGATGCGCGGATTGCCAGTGAAAGCTGCCCGCACGATACCGAGACGGGCACCTTTGAGCGCATCAAGGTTGAGGGCGGCCATATAGTCGGTCGTTCTCGCGCTGCGGGTTGCGGAGTCTCGCGTATCGGAGCCCGCCATTGCGCTCAACAGCAGGGCTGCATCGGTCACGCTGCGGGTCATTGGACCGGCCGTATCCTGTGTGCGTGAGATGGGAATGATGCCGTCGCGACTCACCAGACCAACGGTGGGCTTGAATCCAACCACTCCGTTGATGGAGGCGGGTGAAACGATCGATCCGTCGGTCTCGGTTCCGACAGTCAGCGGTGCCAGGACGGCTGCAGTGGCCGCGGCGCTTCCCGAGCTTGAACCACTGGTGTTGCGGTCGAGCGCATGCGGGTTGCGG
>CAIPGD010000515.1 GCA_903864485.1 uncultured bacterium
AGTCTCGACGTCAATGGCCAGACCCGTCAGAAGAGCTCAACCGAACAGTTGATGTGGAAGATCCCCGAGATCATTGAGCACCTCTCCGCGGCCTGGGAGTTACAGCCCGGCGATCTGATTTTTACCGGCACCCCGGAGGGGGTTGCCGCCGTAAAGTCGGGCGATTTGATGGTGGGTGCAGTCGCTGGCTTGGGCGAACTGAAGATTCAGATTCAATAAGAAGGATTCAGGCAGCTCGGGGTTCCTGGCGGAAGGCTCCCAGCGGAATCTACTCCGCTAAAGGGCCCAGCGCCGGCAATCGCATCGCGGACCCCGCGGGTGGTGGGGTCTGAGATCCGTTCATCATGATTGAGAGCATGGTGTAGTAGCCGACGACCCCCAGCAGATCGACCGCGCCCTGTTCGCCAAAGGCATCGACCGCGCGAGACCAGGTGGACCCATCGACCGATTGATGGGCGAGGATTTGTCGGCTGAATGTCCAGACGAGTGCTTGATTCTGGTCTTCAAACGCCGGGTCATGGCCGTTTGCGATGGCTGTCACCACCGATTCTGGAATGCCTTCGCGGATTGCGATCGGGGCATGGATAGACCACTCGACCTGTTGCGACCAGTAGCGAGCGGTCACAAGAATGGCCAGTTCTGATAACTGGAGTCCGATGACGCTGCGATAGCGCAGGTACTCGCCCAGGCGCTGCGCGTGGGTACAAAGCTCGGGGCTTCGCAGCATCGGAATGAAGGGTTCGACGAGCGCTTTGCGAGGCCCATCGATGATCTCCTGGGCGCAATCACGCTGGGCGGGTGTCCACTGTGTGGGCGCAATCGGGGGCAGGCGGTCGATTTTCATTAAACGGAGCAGTATCGATTTTGAATTTCGGGTTGGGCCAGCAAATCAGCTGCGCTGCCTTCGTGGACCATCTGGCCTTGATCCATGATGTAGGCCCGGTCTGAAATCGTCAACGAGCGTTCGACATTCTGCTCCACCAGAAGAATTGAGGTGCCTGCAGCTTTCATCGAAAGGAAGAGTTCGAACATCTCATCCACCAGCACCGGCATGATGCCCTCCGAGGGCTCATCGAGCAGGATCATCTGTGGCTTGGCCATCAACGCGCGGGCAATCGCGAGCATCTGTTGCTCGCCGCCCGACATCGAGGTGGCCTCCTGACTGAGGCGCTCCTTGAGGCGAGGAAAAGTGTCGGCAATGGCGTCGATCCGGGAGTCGGCTTCGCCACGATCGGCGCTCGCGATGATGCCCAGCAGCAGATTTTCGCGAACGGTGAGGCCCGGGACGATCCGACGATCTTCTGGCACATAGGCCAGGCCGCGGTGATAACGGACATGGGCTGGTTGGTCATGCAGCGCCTGGCCATCAAAAACGACGGTGCCAGATCGACGCATGAGCAGTCCCATCAGCGTCCGCAGGGTTGTGGTTTTGCCTGCGCCGTTGCGCCCCATGAGGGTGACGATCTCGCCGCGCCCGACCGTGAATCCGATGTTCTGAACGACGTGACTGCGGTCGTACCAGGCGTTGAGATTTTCGACCGACAGAAGCGGGCTGGGGTGGCCCGGGGTGCGGGAAGTGATCATCCGGATTCAGCCTTGTCCGAGATAGACGCGACGGACCTCTTCATTGGCCCGAATGTCCTCGGGCGTACCCTGAGCGAGCAACTGCCCGTGATGCAACACGATCAGGGTCTTGCAGATTCCCATGACGAGTTTCATTTTGTGCTCGACCAGGATCACCGTACGTTCCGCTGCGAGTTCCGTAATCAGATCCATCATGACCGTGGTCTCTTCTGGCGACATCCCCGCGGTGGGTTCGTCCATCAACAGCAGTTGCGGATCGGCCGCCAGTGCCATCGCAATTTCCAGTGAACGCTGCTGACCATGAGCCAGATCGCCAGCCGGCTTTTGACCGAGGCCCGCGAGTCCGACCCGTTCGAGGAGCGCCTGGGCCGTTTGCGCCACCCCTGCTAACTTGGCGCGGGGGCTGAAGAAATCAAAACGCGCATGACGCATTTGCACCGCAACCCGAACGTTCTCGTGGGCGCTCAGTTGCTTGAAGACATTGGTGATCTGAAAGCTCTTGGCGATCCCGCGGCGGGCGTATTCGTGCGGTGCCAGCCCGGTGATGTCCTGGCCTTGAAACAGCACAGAACCCGAGCTCGGCTCTATCGCTCCGCTCAGAATATTGAAGAACGTGCTTTTGCCAGCGCCATTGGGACCAATGATCGCGCACAGCTGCTTGGCCCGAAACTGAACCGTGATGTCGGTCAGCGCCTGAAAGGCACCGAATTGTCGGCTGATGTGGCGGGCCTCGATCAGGATGTCAGCCTGCGTGTTCATCGCGTGGCGTTGGATCGGTGGGGCGTTCATGTCTGGCCCGATGGTGTCGTCGCACGTTCCCAGCGGGCGACCAGGCTGCCCCAGATGCCCCGAGGGAAGAACAGGATAAACACCATAAAGATCGTGCCGACCACGGCCATCCAGTGCCGCGTCAGTGTCGTGACCACATCTTCGAGATACAAGAATACGGCGGCGCCGACA
>CAIPGD010000516.1 GCA_903864485.1 uncultured bacterium
GACCAAACAGGTTCACCACAAGGAGCCCCCCCGAATCCGGCAACAGCCGGCGTGCCGCACGATAAAAGTCAACCGAATCAAGCACTGGCCCGTCGGCTTCGCTATCGTAAAGGTCGACCTGAACGACGCCATAAGTCGCTGGGCGAGTGGCCCTCACCCATTCGAGCGCATCCTGGTGAGCGATTTCAAAGCGAGGGCCTTCGGCGGGAAGACCAAACATCGACTTCGCGGCCAAAATGACTGCAGGGTTGTGCTCAATTGCGACCAGTCGAGATTGCCTCAAGTGGCGCAAGTTCCAACGTGCGAGCGAGCCACCCCCCAAGCCAAGTAATGCAATTTGGGTCGGCGCATGCAGAAATAGCAACCACGCCGTCATCTGTTGCACGTACTCGAGCTCGAGTGCGTGCGGGGCCTCCAGACGGATTGCACTCTGCACCCAGGGGCTATCTCCCAGGTGCAGATATCGCACACCATCAAGCTCCGAAAAACTAACGGATTCGTGGAGACGGCCCCGCTTGCTCACATCTGACCCAAGTTCAAATCACCTCAGGGCCAAGGACAGCAATAAGTCGTTGAGGCGCTTTACGAAACCCGCCGGGTCTTCAAGGCGTCCGCCTTCCGACAACATGGCTTGATCGAAGATCACCGAAGCCCAGTCATCAAACTGCGCATTGACGCCATCAGCACCCGATTCCGACGCAAGCTGTGACTTGAGTTGCCGCACAAGCGGATGCCCGGGATTGACCTCAAGGATGGGCTTGCGAGACGGAACTTCGCGCCCTGCTTCGCGCAGGATTCGTTCAAGATGACCGCTGACATCCCCCTCGGCGGAAACCAGACATGCGGCCGAATCGACCAGCCGCTGGGTCACCCTCACCTCCTTGACGCGATCACCAAGGCTGGCCTTGATGCGCTCGACGAGTTTTGCATCAGCCGGATCATCGGCTGGCGGCGTCTTGGGTGCCCCGTCAGCGGCTTCGCCCAGCTTATTCAGGTCGAAGTCCCCGGCAGCAACACTCTGCAGCTTCTTGCCCTCGAAATCCCGCAGGTAGGAAAGCATCCATTCATCGACCCGATCAGTCAGAAGCAAGACTTCCACACCACGCGCTTTGAACGCTTCAAGATGCGGGCTCGAGCGCGCCGCTTGCCAACTGTCTGCGGTGATGTAGAAGATCGACTCTTGGCCGGCCTTCATTCGCCCGACGACATCGGCCAAAGCGATGTCCTGAACCGCTGAATCCTGATGGGTCGTTGCAAATCGCAGCAGCTTTGCCAGCCGCTCGCGATTGCCAAAATCTTCGCCCAAACCTTCCTTGAGGACAGCGCCAAACGCGCTCCAGAACTTGGCGTAGTCCTCTTTCTTGTTTTCAGCAAGATCTTCAAGAAGACCCAAGATTCGACGAGTATTGCCATCGCGAATTGCTTTGACGTCGCGCGAGTCCTGCAGAATTTCGCGTGAGACATTCAGGGGCAGATCAGCCGCATCAATTACCCCACGCACAAAGCGCAGATAGGACGGCAGCAGATGCTCGACGTCCTCCATGATGAAGACCCGCTTGACGTAGAGACGCAGGCCATGTTTTGCCTGTCGATCATAGAGATCAAACGGAGCGCGCCCAGGGATGAACAGCAGCTGGGTGTATTCCGTACGCCCCTCCACGCGGTTGTGAGACCAAGCGAGTGGGTCCTCGTAATCTGAACTGGTATGGCGATAGAACGCTTTGTACGCGTCGTCATCGAGCTCCGATTTTGAGCGGGTCCAGAGAGCCGATGCCTGATTCACCATCTCCCAGCCCGGGGGAGCTTTTTCCGGCGAGGCGTGATCGTCCTCAATCGCGTCCTCCACCTCAACGGCGTCCTCCACCCCAACGGCGTCCGCCACTTCAGCGGCCTCGTCGCCCGAAGGCTTTGGCGCCCGCATCCGAATCGGCAAGGAAATGTGGTCGCTATAGCGGCGCAGGATCGAGCGCAGGCGCCAACCACTCAATAAATCGGATAGCCGCGAGATACCACTCTCGACGTCTTCATCGGTGCCAGTGCCCGCTGCTTCATCCGCCCGCAGGTGCAATATGATCTCGGTCCCGCGCTTGGGCAACGCCACCGACTCGACCGTGAATTCCCCCGTGCCCTCGCTGATCCAGCAGACGCCATCCGACGAAGGAAGGCCTGCCCGCCGTGTCCGCACTTCGACCCGATCGGCGACGATGAAAGACGAATAAAAACCAACCCCAAATTGCCCGATCAAGCGGGCGTCACCACGGCCGCCGCCGTCGAGCCGCGACAAGAATTCCTTCGTACCAGAACGCGCAATCGTTCCAAGGTTAGACACTGCTTCTTCGCGGGACATGCCAATCCCGTTGTCGCGAATCGTGATCGTCCGACCTGCTTCGTCAAAGTCAACCTCAATCGCGAGATCAGAATCACCCTCCCAGAGTTCGGGATGGTCAAGGGCTTCAAACCGCAGCTTGTCGCAGGCGTCGGATGCGTTGGAAACCAACTCCCGCAAGAAGATCTCACGGTTGCTGTAGAGACTGTGGATCATCAGGTGAAGCAGCTGCTGCACTTCGGCCTGGAAACCCATCGTCTGGGGTTTGGATTCAATCTCGCTCATAGGGTGCTCGTCGATAAAGGTTCAGTTGATTCGTTGCCATTGCCACGCATGCGTTGCTAAGCATGCCGCGTCAACCCAAGGGTTCCGCCGAAAAGTGGGGCCGATCAGCCGGTTTTCAAGAGCCATGCATTAAGATCATTACGAATTCTATTTAACCTCCGGAGACCTCATGTTTCGTGCCATTGTTGTTCGCAAAGACCCCAACGACCCGACTGGAAAAGCACTATCGATCGCGGTCGAATCGGTCGGCGAAGAACTCTTGATCGAGGCCGACGCGCACAGTGTGGATATTCGCGTTGACTGGTCAACCGTGAACTACAAGGATGCGCTAGCCCTGACCGGAAAGCCAATCGTGCGCAAGTTCCCGCTAATTGCTGGCATTGATTTTTCCGGCAAGGTGGAATCGAGCCGCGACCCCAGGTTCACGCCAGGTCAGGCAGTCGTCCTGAACGGCTGGGGCGCGGGGGAAACCCACCCGGGCGGTCTCGCGCAGCGCGCCCGCGTACCCGCCGACTGGCTCGTCGCATTACCCGACTCCATCGACCCCCGTCGCGCGATGGCGATCGGAACCGCTGGCTACACGGCTGCGCTCTGCGTCGAGGTATGCACCCAGGCGTTAATTCGCGACGGAATCGAAACGGGCGCGGGCGACGTCTTGGTCACGGGTGCCAGTGGGGGTGTTGGCAGCATCGCGGTCGCCTTATTGGCAAAAGTGGGGCATCGGGTGGTCGCAGTGACCGGCAAAGCCGATCAGGCCGAGTGGCTGCGCTCGATCGGGGCCGCCGAGGTCTTGCCCCGGTCAGACTTTGATGCGCCCGGCAAGCCACTTGGCAAAGAACGGTGGGCAGGTGCCGTTGATTGCGTCGGAAGCCACACCCTCGTCAATGTCTGTGCAAGCCTGCGCTATGGCGCAACCGTTGCCGCAACGGGACTCGCGCAGGGGATGGACTTCCCGGCCAGCGTTGCGCCATTTATTCTGCGTGGCATCAGCTTAGTCGGTGTCGACAGTGTGCAATGTCCAATGCCGCGTCGCAAGGCAGCCTGGGCACGCCTGGCCCGTGATTTGTCCGGTCCCATTCTGGACACGATCGCAGCGCGCGAAATCAGTCTCCAAGAAGCCCTTGGGTTGGCCCCAGAACTGTTGGCAGGTCGCGTCCTGGGACGCGTCATCGTCGACGTTAATCGCTAGGGTTTTGGGACGAGGTCGATGTTGATGTTGATGTTGATGCGATCATCATCAGGAAAGTAATGAATGCAAATGTCAGCATCGACCAGACAGCAAAAGGAACCCCCAGAAGCGGCACATTCGCTTCATCACAATTCGCGGTCGCGGAGAATAACAAGGGCAATCGCACATCCAGCGTGGTCGCCTGAACAATGCGGTCCGCAAGGGTCAGCGAGCACCCCGCAGCATCCACCAAGCCAAAGGACTGCCAGGCCGCCGCCGCGACCCCAGCCAATGCCAGCGCGATCACCAACACACGAACGCCGAGCCGCACAATCGGGGTCCACTGATTGCTGTGCGAATCCAACCGCGACTCAGCAAGACTCACCAACAAGCCAAGCAGGCTTGCGATCGATAGCGAGGCGAAAATAAGCCGCTGCAGGGTGCACCAAGGACAGGGGCGCATGTGCCAGACAACCTGAGCAAACAACCCGAAACCTAATGCGGCGGTCGCAATCACGAAGCAGCCAATGAAGCCCCAGCGTTGGAAACCGGAATCAAGCATCTAAAGCAGAGGCCACGGCGGCAATGCGGACCAGCTGACCCTCTTTCACGCGCGGCTCGAGCAAACGTCCCTTTTTGCCCCTTGCGCCTTCGTAATTCGCCAATTCGCGGGCGCTCATGGTTCTTTCCACAGACTTGCTCGCCCTTCCCGTACCGCGAACCAAAATTCCGGGACTGCCGTACGCCTCCACTGCCGCGAGTTGCTCACCAGTCTCTAGCGCCATGAGTGAACTGCCACGCCCTCCACTGCGCAGTACTTTGACTTCAGCAACCGGATAAGTCAGCAGACGTCCCCCCGAAGACAGGCAGGCGAAGCGGAGCGCCCCGTTGCCAGCCGCCTCCGACCCAAGCAAGACTGGACGCAAGAGCCAATCATCAGGTTCGATTGTCAGGAAGGACTTTCCACTGCGGTTTCGACCAATCCAATCGCTTGCAAGACAAGACAGACCGTTCCCGCCGCTGGTGGCCAAAACAATGCCTCCATCAGGAGACGCCGCAAAGACCCAGGCGACTTTGCTGCCAGGCGCCAAATCAATCAAGCTCGTCACAGGCTGGCCATCACCCCGCCCACCGGGCAATGCGCTCACCGCAACCGAAAAGACGCGCCCGTCTGAAGCGATCACGAGCAATGCATCGGTGCTACGGGCTTCGTAAGAACCATCAAATCCATCGCCCGGCTTGAAACTGGCCTGCGTGGCGTCATGGCCATGACCCTGACGCGTTCGAACCCAACCCTTCTCCGACACAATAACCGTCACCGCCTCATCCACGATGCGCACTTCAACGACGGCGCGGGTTGCGGCTTCAATCCGCGTGCGCCGGGGGTCACCGTATTGCTTGGCGTCTTGCTCGACCTCACGGATCACTTGGCGCCGCATCGCCTTCGAGTCACCGAGCAGCGCTTCAAGCGAGGCCTTCTCCAGCTGCAATGTGGCGAGTTCCTGCTCGATCTTGATCGATTCAAGCCGGGCGAGCTGGCGCAGCCGGATTTCAAGAACGTCTTCTGCCTGGCGGTCGCTTAGTAAAAATCGCGCCATCAACGCGGATTTGGGCTCATCCGACTCGCGGATCGTTGCGATGACCTCGTCGATCGACAGCAAAACCAGGAGCCGCCCCTCAAGGATGTGGATTCGATCGTCCACCCGCTCCAGACGGTGCCGGGTTCGCCGCGTGACGGTCGCAATTCGAAACTCACACCACTCGCGCAGAATATCGATCAGCCCCTTCTGGCGCGGACGACCATCGAGACCGATCATCACCAGGTTGCAGGGCACCGATGTTTCCAAACTCGTATGCGCAAGCAGAACATTAACAAATTCTGACTGGGCGAGTCGTGATGATCGCGGCTCGAAAACCAATCGAACCGCCGCCTCACGGCCCGACTCATCGCGTACCCGTTCGAGAACACTCAGGATCGTCTGCTTGAGCTGAAGTTGTTCGGGACTGACCGTCTTCTTGCCGAGGCGGGGCCGCGGGTTGGTCAGATCCTCGATTTCTTCCAGTACCTTTTGTGCCGAGGTGCCGTGCGGTAGCTCGGTGACAACGAGTTGCCACTGCCCACGCGCAAGGTCTTCGATTTTCCAGCTTGCCCGGACCTTGATCGACCCGCGCCCGCTCGCGTAGATCTCCCGTAGCTCGGCTGCGGATGAAATGATTTGACCACCCCCCGGAAAATCGGGTCCGGGCAAAACCTGAAGCACTGCGTCCAGCGAGTCGCCTTCGCGCATCACCACCACGGCGGCTGCGGCCACCTCACGCAAATTGTGCGGTGGAATCTCAGTGGCTAAACCCACGGCAATCCCAGAGGCTCCATTGAGCAGCACCATCGGCAAACGGGATGGCAGAAGGCTGGGTTCCTGGGTCGAACCATCGTAATTCGGCACAAAATCAACCGTCCCCGCGTCGATTTCATCGAGCAACAGTCGGGCATACGGTGTCAGGCGGGCCTCGGTGTAGCGCATTGCCGCCGCACCATCACCATCGCGAGAGCCAAAGTTACCCTGCCCATCGATCAGCGGATATCGGAGAGTGAAGGTCTGAGCCAATCGCACAAGGGCGTCATAAGCAGACTGGTCGCCATGTGGATGAAAGCGGCCCAATACATCACCCACGACGCGAGCACTCTTCACCGGTCGGGAGGTCGGGCCCAGACCCATCGCATCCATCGAATACAGAATCCGCCGCTGAACCGGTTTTAGACCATCGCAAACGTCAGGCAGCGCGCGGCCCTTAACGACTGAAACAGCGTAGTCGAGGTAGGCCCTCTCGGCGTAACGAGCCAGCGTAATGGCCTGATCATCGTCAGGTGGAACGGGGGCTTCTGCAGTCGTCACTAGGTCATCCATACACTCGCGGGGCTCCGATCAGCGGGGGCAGTATAGAGGCTGTACCATTGAATTTGATCCCCCACACACCGTTGACACAGTCCTATGGCCCAGTACGTCTACACCATGAATCGCGTCGGCAAAATCGTGCCGCCCAAACGCCAGATCCTGAAGGATATTTCGCTCTCGTTTTTTCCGGGGGCCAAAATCGGCGTCCTGGGGCTGAACGGTTCGGGCAAATCAACGCTTCTGAAGATCATGGCGGGCGTTGATAAGGACATCGAGGGGGAAGCCCGCCCGATGCCCAACCTCAACGTGGGGTACTTGCCGCAAGAACCAGACATGGATCCTGCACAAAGCGTTCGCGAGGCGGTCGAAGCAGGACTCGGGTCAATTGCTGCAGCCAAGAAAAGACTTGACGAGGTCTACGCGGCGTACGGTGAGCCCGATGCGGATTTCGACAAGCTGGCGGCCGAGCAGGCAGATCTTGAGGCGTTGCTCGCCACCGCAGATGGCGGCGATGTCGAACATCAACTCGAAATCGCAGCGGATGCATTGCGGCTGCCGCCCTGGGAGGCCACGATTGGAAATCTCTCGGGCGGAGAGAAGCGTCGGGTCGCGCTCTGCCGCTTGCTGCTTTCGAAGCCCGATATGCTGTTACTAGACGAACCGACCAACCATCTCGACGCTGAGAGCGTCGATTGGCTCGAACAATTCCTGCATAAGTTCCCGGGGACGGTCGTCGCGATCACGCACGACCGCTACTTCCTAGACAATGCTGCCGAATGGATTCTAGAACTTGACCGCGGTCACGGGATCCCTTGGAAAGGAAACTATTCCAGCTGGCTGGATCAAAAACAAGAGCGTCTGCGGCAGGAAGAATCGGGTGAAAGTGCGCGCCAAAAGGCCCTCAAGAAGGAACTCGAGTGGGTTCGGCAGAATCCCAAAGGCCGTCAGGCAAAGAGCAAGGCCCGACTAGCCCGTTTTGAAGAGCTTTCGAGTCATGAATATCAAAAGCGTAACGAAACGCAGGAGATCTTCATCCCGGTTGCCGAGCGTCTCGGCGATACAGTCATCGAATTCAAGAACGTTCGCAAGGCTTTTGGCGAGCGACTGCTGATCGACGATTTAAGCTTTGCAGTGCCCCCGGGCGCCATCGTGGGGATCATTGGCCCCAACGGCGCGGGCAAATCGACACTCTTCAGAATGATTACAGGACGTGAAACGCCTGACAGTGGGTCAATCGTGATCGGCCCCACGGTCAAAATCGCTCACGTCGATCAGTCGCGCGAATCCTTGGGCGGCGACCAGACCGTTTGGGAGTCTGTTTCGGACGGCGCCGACCTGATGACGATTGGACGCTTCGAAGTTTCTTCGAGAGCCTATGTTGGTCGTTTTAATTTCAAGGGAAGTGATCAAAACAAGAAAGTCAGCCTGCTGTCCGGGGGCGAGCGCGGCCGGCTACATCTGGCCCGAACACTGATTGCCGGCGGCAACGTCCTTCTGCTCGATGAACCCTCGAATGACCTTGACGTCGAAACCCTCCGGGCGCTCGAAGATGCTCTGCTGGAATTTGCGGGTTGCGTGCTGGTGATCAGCCATGACCGCTGGTTTCTTGACCGGATTGCGACCCACATCCTCGCCTTCGAGGGTGAATCCCAGGTCACCTTCTTTAACGGCAACTATCAGGAATACGAGGCCGACCGCAAGAAGCGCCTCGGCGAAGAAGCGGCCCGACCGAGGCGTATCCGCTTCAAGCCGCTGCGCTAATTCAGCGTAGCGGGATGGGCGTGTTGGCGGGGACCGGAACGGCCGTGACAGAGTTTTGCGGGCTCCCTTCGATCAAACGATCGGCGTAGGTCAGGTAGACCAGCGCGTTGCGCGCGGGATCGACGATTCGAACGATGTGCAGCTTCTTGAAGAGAAACGACAGTCGTTCATCGAAAACGACTTCTTGACGCGGCAGCGGGCTCTTGAAAGCAATCGTGCCCACCTGACGGCAGGCGATTGAGGCCTCGGACTTGTCTTCGGCCAGCCCGAGTGCGCCACTGACTCCGCCAGTTTTGGCCCGCGAGACATAGCAGGCAACCCCAGATACTTTAGGATCGTCATAGGCCTCGATGACGATCTTGTGGTCAGGTCCGATCAGCTTGAAAGCCGTGTTGACCTCACCGAGCGTTTCTGCCGCAGTGGGGCTAAACACAAGCAGACATGTCGTAGCAAAAATTGCACTGACGATTGCACCAACAGCGGCACCCGAGACCCGACCGTTAGCGGCACCCACGGAACATTTCTGGGTCATACGTCGACCTCGACTTCGTTGCCATGTTCTTCAAGCCAAGCGCGTCGCGCGAGCGCTTCACCCTTCCCCATCAACATCGTGAATCGCAGGCGGGTTGCTTCCTCATCCACGTCGCCCAAGCCAACCGGAAGCAAGCGCCGCGTATCCGGATTGAGCGTGGTCTCCCATAACTGTTCCGCGGTCATTTCACCCAGTCCCTTAAATCGACTAATCGACCATGCAGCCTCAGTCAGACCTTCTTTGCGGAGACGGTCGCAGGTGTGTGCGAGCTCGGTGTCATCGAGACAATAAATTTTGCGCAGCGGGCGCTTGCCACGCGCTGCCACATCGACCCGATAGAGCGGCGGACGGGCGACATAGACATGCCCGTGCTCGACCAATGCAGGAAAATGACGCCAAAAAAGGGTCAGCAACAACACCTGGATGTGCGCCCCATCGACATCGGCATCGGACAGGATACAAACCCGTCCATAGCGCAGTCCCGAGAGAACCGACGCCGAATCAACCAAGGGTACCTTGCCCGCCGAGGGGCTCACGCCATGGGGATCAACCCCGAGGGCAACCGCAATGTCGTGGATCTCGTTGTTGGCAAACAAACGGTCCCGATCCGCCTCCCACGTATTCAGCACCTTTCCGCGCAGGGGCAAAATCGCCTGAAATTCTTTGTCACGCCCCATTTTGGCACTACCGCCAGCGCTGTCGCCTTCAACCAAAAAAATCTCGTTACGGCTTAGATCATCGCTTTCACAGTCGGTGAGCTTGCCGGGAAGCACGGCGACGCCCGAACCCTTTTTCTTTTCAACTTTTTGCGCACTGCGCTGCCGGGCCTGAGCCTGACGAATCACCAGCTCCGACAACTTGCGACCAAAATCGACATGCTCACTCAGCCATAACTCAAGCTGAGGGCGGGAATAACCGCCGACTAGGCGAACCGCGTCCCGCGAGTTGAGTCGCTCCTTGATCTGGCCCTGAAACTGGGGGTCTAGGACCTTTGCACTCAAGACAAAGCTTGCCCGCGCGAAAACGTCCTCGGGCATCAGTTTCACGCCCTTGGGGAGCAATGAATGCAGTTCGACAAATGATTTCAGCGCCTGGAAAAGTCCTTCGCGCAAACCACTCTCATGCGTGCCTCCAGCGGGCGTCGGGATCAGATTGACGTAGGACTCACGGATCGTCTGACCCTCTTCGGTCCAGCCAACGCACCACGAGGCCCCCTCGCCTTCAGCGAATGATTCGTGGCCAGCGGGGGCATATTGCTGGCTCTCAAACAAGGGGACCACCAAAGCATCTGAGGCATGCGACGATGACCCCGAAGCAAGCGCCTCGGTCAGATAACCCCGCAAGCCTTCGGCATAGCACCAGGTCTGCTCACGGCTCGTGCGGGCCTCCACCAGCACAGTTTGCAAACCCGGCAGCAAAACCGCTTTGGCGCGCAATTGGCGCTCCAGTTCTGACTGCGAGATCGCCGGCGAATCGAAGTACTTGGGATCGGGCCAGACCTGAACCCGGGTACCGGAGCGCCGACTGCCGCGCGGGGCGGGCTGCGACTGGAGCGCTTGCACCACATCACCGCCGGAAAAAACAAGATGATGCTGTCCGCCCTCTCGCCACACCGTGACCTCAAGGCGGCTCGATAGCGCGTTGGTGACGCTCACGCCAACGCCGTGCAGACCGCCCGAAAAACTATAAGCGCCCCCTGACGCCTTGTCGAACTTGCCCCCCGCATGCAACCGGGTAAAGACAATTTCAACCACTGGGGCACCTTCCTCCGGATGCATGCCAACCGGGATACCTCGCCCGTCGTCATCGACCGTGACGCTCCCATCGACCTCGAGTGTGACCGTAATGGTCTTGCAAAATCCAGCCAGCGCCTCATCGGCGGCGTTATCGAGCACCTCCTGCACGATATGCAGCGGATTCTCGGTTCGTGTGTACATTCCCGGCCGCTGCCGGACCGGCTCGAGGCCCTTGAGAACCCGGATCGACCCTTCCGAGTATTCAGTCTTGCGTGCAGTCATAGCCTTGCTTAGATGGCGATCTGTGTGCCCATCTCCACCACTCGATTGGGGGGCAGACGGAAATAGTCAGCGACCGAAGGACTGTTTTGCAGCATCCAGCCAAACATCGAACGACGCCATCCCATGATGCCTCGGCGCGAAACGGACACGAGCGTTGGTTTGCTCGTAAAGAAAGAAGTCTGGCCGAGGTCAACATCGAGGCCCCGCCGACGGGCTAATCGAAACACCGTCGACACGTCAGGATCCTCGCGAAACCCAAAATGTGCAGTGAGATAGACGACCCCGTGTGAACTGCGGCGCAATTCTAGCCGCTCCTCGTCCCCAATACGGGGTCGATCATCAAACGCAATGGTCAGGAAAACGAGACGCTCATGCGCGATCTTGTTGTGCTTGAGGTTATGAAGAAACGCGCTCGGAAACCCACCGCGGGAAGAACTAAAAAAAACCGCGGTCCCCGGCACCCGTGTGGTGCGCTCGAGTTCAAAGTCCACTGCGTCCCCCCGCGCCTCGGGGCTGGCTACTTTTCGGGCGCGCAAAATCATCGTGCCGCGGTGCCAAGTCGTCAGCATGGTGAACACACTGACCGCCACCGTCAGCGGGAACCATCCCCCATCGAAGAATTTGGATATGTTCGCGCCAAGAAAAGCCAACTCGAGACAAAACCAGGCAGCGAGCGGGATCAAGAGCCAGCGCATCCGGCGGGATTCCTGGTGCGCCAACACGACCGCCAGCAAGACGCTCGAAATAATCAAGTCTCCGGATACAGCCAGACCATAAGCGGCCGCAAGAGCGCCCGAAGACTTAAAGGCGAGCACCAGCAAAACGACCGAGACCAGCAAGATCCAGTTCACGATCGGAATGTAAATCTGGCCTTGCGAATGATCAGAGGTATGCAGTACCCGCAACCGGGGTAAGTAATTCAGACGCGAGGCCTGTTGGGTCACCGAAAATGCGCCCGAGATTGTGGCCTGCGAGGCAATCACCGTCGCAAGAGTCGCCAGGATCACGAGCGGGAATTGAAAAGATTCGGGGGCCAGCATGAAGAAGGGACTCTCACTGGCAGCAGGGTCCGTCAACACCAAAGCGCCTTGACCCAGGTAATTGATCATCAGCGCGGGGAAAACCAAAAAGAACCAGCAAACCCGAATCGATGGCAAACCAAAATGGCCCATATCCGCGTAGAGGGCTTCGGCGCCCGTTAAACACAGAAAAACCGAGCCCAGCGCGACAAATGCCAGCGCAGGACGATCAACGGCAAAGCGGATGGCATAACTCGGGTCAATAGCCCCCAGAATCTCTGGCATCTCCACGATATGGATCAAACCAAGTAGCGCCAGTGTTGCAAACCACAGAATCATGACCGGGCCAAAGAACCGCCCGACGTCGGCAGTTCCGTGACGCTGGAGGCTGAACAACCCAATCAAAATCACGATGGAAATTGGCACCACATAGCGCTCCAACCCCGGCGCGGCAACGCTCAAGCCCTCGACGGCGGACAGCACGGAAATAGCGGGCGTGATGATGGCATCGCCATAGAAAAGTGAAGCAGCAAAAACGCCGAAGGCGCCAACCAACCAGGCCAATTCGGGGCGATGCTCAATCACCTTCTGTGCCACCGACAGCAGAGCCAGGACCCCGCCCTCTCCACGGTGATCGAACCGCAGGACGATCGACACATATTTAAGAGAGACAATGATGGTCACCGAC
>CAIPGD010000517.1 GCA_903864485.1 uncultured bacterium
CAAGAAGGAAAATTTCTGGGATTTATTTCCCGCCAGCGTGTGATCGACCTCCTGAACCGCCAGGGTCGGGTATCTTCTGGCTCAACCAATTCACTCTCGGATCAATGACCATGCAAGATGACGAACGATGTTGTGGCAGCGGCACCTGCATCATTGACCCGGCCGGGCGCTGCTGGTGTGGGCAGCAGTGGGATGGGGAGAAAATGGTGGCGGCAGGGTTGGTGGGTACTGGTGGCGCGGCGGTGTCCAGCCTAAAAGATTCTGATCCATCGTCGGCCACGTCAGTCGAGGCACAAGACTGATTATTTTTCAAATGCGGTAGTGCCGGGATCTTCAGCCCAACGCTGAGCCATTCGCGTTTGAAGATGAAATTGTTGATTCCCTTTGCGTTACCGCGTTTCTGACCGAATTTCTAGCCTCACAGGCCCAAGAGAAGCCGGAACCGGTCTTTACGGCCAGACTGCAGATCGCAGGGTTGACCTGTCCTGGAGTGAGTCGAGACAGGGAGGTGATTGGTGGGTATCATTGGTGAATACCAGTTTGGAGGCTACTGTGGATAAAGCACGTCTTTTTCAGTCCGGTCGCAGCCAGGCAGTTCGGCTTCCCAAGCAGTATCGCTTCGTAGGCACCGAGGTGGTGGTACAACATTTTGGTAATGGCGTGCTGTTACTGCCTGCAAATGACCCCTGGCAAACAATGCAAGAGGGTTTAGCAGCCTTTGAGTCGGGCTTTGAGCTGACGCGCGAGCAACCTGGCGAGCAGGTGCGCGCTGATATCAATTCATGATCCTCCTTGATACCAACATTTGTATCTACATCATCAATACCAAGCCCCCATCCGTGTTGGCGCGCTTTCGGCAGCAACTCGCGGGAAGCATCGGGATGTGTAGCGTGGTCGCCGCTGAACTCGCATTCGGCGTGGCTAAGAGCAATTCCGCGCGCAACCGTCAGGCGCTAGAAATGTTTCTGGCGCCGATCACTATTCTTCCGTTCGGCGCAGAGGCATCCTGGGTCTATGGCGACCTTCGTGCTGACTTAGAGCGCCGCGGGACTTCAATTGGCTCGCTGGACACGATGATTGCTGCTCACGCGCTGAGCTTGCAGGCCATGCTGGTGACCAACAATATCCGCGAGTTCTCAAAGGTGCCAGGCCTGCAATTGGATAACTGGGTCGCCCCGACCTGACTGAACGAATATCCCTACTTCAAGCTGGTAGCGTTGATCTCTCTGAGGCCGAGCCAACCAGTGATTCATTTATGTGCGGCATCGCCGGATTCTTCAATCCAAATCTAACCAACTCGCAGGACCATCTTTCGCAAACCGTCCGTTCGATGGCCTTTGCGATCCGCCATCGCGGTCCAGACGATGCGGGTGCATGGGCTGATGCATCAACAGGGCTCGCGCTGGGCCACGCCCGCCTGGCGATCCTTGATCTTTCGGCGGCCGGACATCAACCGATGGCGAGCGCGAGCGATCGTTATGTGATCGCATTTAATGGCGAAATTTATAACCATCTGGAGCTGCGTGCGGAACTCGAGCAGCCAGGCGTCGGAGCGCCCGGGCCTGGAAGCCCCGAG
>CAIPGD010000518.1 GCA_903864485.1 uncultured bacterium
ATCGGTGAAGAACGCGACACGATCGAAGACGTCATCGAGCCTTATCTGATCCAGCAAGGCTACGTACAGCGCACACCTCGCGGCCGCATCGCAACCGCGACCGCGTGGCGGCACTTCGGGCTTGCAGAGCCTGAGTCGTGAGCTTAACCGTCACCCATGTTTTGATCGGCCTCAACGTCGCGGCCTGGCTGCTGAATATCGCGTCCGGAGTCGACCCGCTGTCACCGACTCCACAAGATCTTTTTGACTGGGGGGCTAGCCATGTCCTGGCCAATGCCGAGCAGCCCTGGCGTCTGCTGAGTTCGACCTTCCTGCATGTCGGTCTGCTGCATCTCGCCGTGAATATGCAAGCGCTGTGGGTCGCGGGGCCGATTGCGGACGCGATGCTCGGGCGCTGGCAGTTCCTGATGATTTACCTTTGTGCGGGCGTTTTCGGTGGCCTTGCAGCCATGATTGGCGCCCAGCCAAGCACCGTATTGGTCGGCGCCTCGGGTGCCGTATTTGGCACGATGGGGGCGATTGCGGCCGGCGTCTTTCGCCACGGAGACCGATTACGCCAAGAAGTCGTCGCATCACTCAAACGACTTCTGTGGTCGTTTGTGGCCATCAATTTGTTGATCGGTTTTCTGCTTCCTGGCGTCAGTAATTCTGCGCATCTGGGCGGGCTTGTGAGCGGGTTTGGTATCAGTTACGGCCTTGCCGCACCGGGATCAGCGCCCCGTGTAACTCAACTTCGGGGCGCTCTGATGCTCGGACTTGCACTGGCGCTTCTTTGGGCGCTCTTTCACTGGCTGACCATTGTTGGTGCGCCAGAACGTTAAAATCGGGGCGAGTTCCGTTTCGCCCCTGATATTATAGAATTCAGTATGAATCAAGAAATGTCCATCCTGTCGCTGATTGCCGGTGCCAGCGTCCCGGTGCAGTTCGTCATGGCGGGTCTGCTCACCATCTCGGTTGCATCCTGGACCACGATTTTCACCAAGATCTTTGCAATCCGGGCTGCTCAGCGGGCCACGACAAGCTTTGAAGCCGATTTCTGGTCTGGGGGCGATCTCGCGGAACTCGCCAAGCTGATGCGCGGTCGACCAGATGCAGGACCTCTGGCAAGAATATTTGACGCCGGCCTGCAGGAATTCTCTAAGGTCCGCCAACAAAAAGCCGGCGATGTGGGCTCGATGATCGACGGCGCGCGCCGAGCCATGCGAGCCAGCTATCAGCGCGAATTTGACAGCCTTGAATCGAACCTGGCGATGCTGGCATCGGCCGGGTCGGTCAGCCCCTACATCGGACTTTTTGGAACGGTCTGGGGCATCATGAATTCATTCCGAGGGCTCGCCAACGTTCAACAGGCCACCCTCCAATCGGTCGCCCCAGGTATCGCCGAAGCACTCGTCGCCACCGCAATCGGGCTCTTTGCCGCGATTCCCGCGGTGGTGGCGTACAACCGATTCGCCAACGATATTGATCGGCTTGCAAACCGGTGTGAAACCTTCATGGAAGAGTTTCTGAACATCCTGCAACGTCAAGCCCGGTAAGCGCCATGCCCTCCGTCGGCAAACGCGGCAAGCGCCGCATGATGAATGAAATCAACGTCGTTCCTTATATCGACGTGATGCTCGTGCTGCTCGTGATCTTCATGGTCACAGCGCCCCTGATCCCGTCGGGCGTGGTCGACTTACCCTCGGCGGGAAAAAGTAACGTCGCGCCCGATGCCTATGCCGAAATTCTTGTTCGGGTCGGGGGTCGGTATGCGCTTAAAACCCATGGGGCCGCCCAATCTGTCGACCGCGAAACGAACCGCAAAGAACTCGATGCCGTCGTTGATGCTGTCCATGATTCGGAGCCCAAACTGCCATTCGTCATCAGTGGCGAGCGCAAGGTCCCCTACGAAGACGTCATCAGCGTCATGAACGCTCTGCGTGAACGCGGCATCAATCGCGTCGCCCTGATGGTGAAGAGCACGCCTGGATGACCGAGGGCGAGGCTGGTGTCGGGATGAAAAAAGCGGAACGACGAGCGACCGCTGCCCCCCCCGGCAGTCAGGCGTCGTGGCGCGCTTTAGGCCTGGCGGTGGCCGCCCACAGCCTGTTGTTTGCAGTGCTTTTTTTTGGAATCGCCTGGAAGACGACCGACGACTGCAAGAACGGGATCCCGGCCAAGCCAGGCTATTTCGAGGCCATGTGGGACTCGGTACGTGTTGTGTTCGGATATCCGCCAGCACCGCGAAAAGAGTGTGCGATCCAGATTGAGATGTGGTCGCCCGGGACTGGATCAGGTGGCACTCGCACCCCATCGTCGGAGCCCAAGATCGAGCCGAAGCCCGACCCGACGCCAGAACCTGCTCGAGAGCCACCGCCAAAGCCAACGCCGGCGCCGATACCGATACCCGTCAAACCAGTCGTCACGCCACCTCCTCCGCCCCCACCCAAGCCGGCACCCATTAAGCCGCCCCCGCCTCAAGCGCCCGCGGAAATCAAACCGCCGGCAAAACCAGATCTCGCGCTCGAGCGTGA
>CAIPGD010000519.1 GCA_903864485.1 uncultured bacterium
AGCGTGCAAGCGAAGAAATACCTCACACAAAGTGCGGTGGCGGGGGGTGGTCGACACGGGCCTGCTAGTGGAACAGGATCAGGATCAGAAATCAGTGGGGCGAAAGGAATGGGCCAGATGATTACCACCGCGGTGCTTTCACGGGAATACGGCGTGGTTCAGGCGGGTGTCATGTTGACCGCGCTTTTCTTCGTGGCGGTGAACCTTGTGGTTGATCAGACGTATCGATTTTTGGATCCAAGGTTACGCGCGCGATGAAGAGCTTCTGGAAAGCCGTTTCGCATCAGCGCAACGCAATGTTCGGCCTTGCGATCGTCGGGGTATTTATCCTGATGGCCGTCTTCGCGCCGGTGCTCGCGCCCTACAACCCGACCGAGCAGAATCTGGAATTTGCGCTCCAGGGGCCCTCGGCGGAGCATTGGCTGGGCACGGATTCTTTTGGTCAGGATGTCTACTCGCGGATGCTCTACGGCGCACGTCTGGCGCTGGGGATTGGCTTCGCATCGGTCGCGTTGGGCTTGCTCGGTGGTCTCATCATCGGCTTGCTGGCGGGCCTGCTCGGCGGTCGGGTCGAATGGGCCTTGATGCGGCTGGTCGACGCAATTCTTGCGTTTCCTGAAATCATTCTGGCGATTGCATTTGTAGCAGTCCTTGGAATGGGAACCGACAAGGTGGTGTACGCGTTGGCGATCTCGTTCGTTGGACCCTTTGCACGCATCGTCCGATCGGACGTGTTGCAGGTGAAGGCACGACCCTTCATCGAAGCGGCACGTCTCATGGGGGTCTCACCCTTTCGCATCATCGTGCGTCACCTTTTACCCAATGTGCTGTCCTCGCTCATGGTCCAGGCCGGGATCAGGATCAGCACGGCGATCTTGCTGGAATCTGGGCTCTCCTTTTTTGGAATTGGCGTGGTGCCGCCCACGCCCGACTGGGGCTTGATCATTGCAGAGGGCCGAGGGTTTATCACCATGGCCCCCTGGATCTCCGGATTCCCGGGGGTCGCCCTCGCATTGTTGCTGATTGGGTTGACCTTGCTAGGCGATGGCTTGCGCGACGCCTTCGACCCGCGCTCAGGAGGACACTAAGGTGCGAAGCCCATGCTGAATGGTCAATCCGGCCCGCTTTTGGCGCTACAAGATTTCACCCTGCGCCGGGGTGCCCATGCCGTGCTCGATGCCGTGACGCTGACGCTCGACTCGGGCCGCACGCTGGGTCTACTGGGCGAATCCGGGGCGGGTAAATCTACCCTGGCCATGGCCTTGATTGGGCTGTTGCGCCCGCCCGAGGTCGAGCTATTCGGCAGTATGGTGTTTGCGGGTACTGAGTTAGTGGGCCTCCCTGAAGCGCAATACCGCGCTCTGCGCGGCAACCGGATCGGACTCGTTTTTCAGGATGCGACCGCCTCGCTGGATCCCTGCTTCACCGTTGGACAACAGATCTGCGAGCCCCTTAAGCGCCACCTGGGTTTAGGTCCCCGCGAGGCGACGGCACGCGCGATTGAACTGCTGACGCAGGTCGGTATCCCCGACGCGCGTTCGCGTCTCAATGCGTATCCGCATCAACTCTCAGGCGGTATGCAGCAGCGCGTCATGATTTCGATCGCCTTGGCTTGTAAACCGCAACTCCTGATCGCGGATGAGGCGACCAGCGCGCTGGATGTCACGATTCAGGCGCAGATCATGGAGTTGATTTTGCAGCAGGTCCGCGCCAGTGGATCGAGTGCGATTTTTGTATTGCACGATCTGGCGCTTGCTGCTCAGGTTTGTGACGATATTGCGGTCTTGTATGCCGGGCAGTTGGTCGAAACGGGACCGGCCATCGCGGTGCTGGGCGCACCCAAACATCCGTACACGATTGGCCTACGTTCGTGCGTCGTGGAACTCGATTCAGAGCATCTTAGGCCGCTGGTCGGTAGTGTGCCCAGCTTGAATGAGATGCCCGATGGTTGTCATTTTTGTACCCGATGTCCCCACGCGATCCCGCGATGTTTCAAGGAGCGCCCACCGCTGATCACGCATCAGGACCGTCAGGTGGCTTGTTGGTTGATCCCTGATTTGTCGACCTCCACCGCGACCTCCACCGCGACCCCTGCCCCTGTCCCTACCCCCGTCGGCGTCGGCGTCGGTGTCGGAGCGCCATGATGGGGGCCCCACTCTTTACCGTACTCGATGTCGAGAAAACCTACCGGGTCGGCACAACCCCGGGGTCGAGCTGGTTTAGCGCCGGTCAACCGCGATTGCTTAAAGCGCTCAATGGGGTGCGCCTTGAGATTGCCGAGGGCGATTCGATCGCGCTGGTGGGCGAAAGCGGTTCCGGCAAAAGTACGCTGGTGCGACTGATGCTCGGCCTGGAGCCCGCCACGGACGGGAGACTTCTCTATCGCCAGGTCGATATTGGGCAGTTTGACCGCGCCGCGCGCCAAACCTTTCGACGAGAAGTCGCCTTCATTTACCAGGACGCTCGCGGGTCGATGAATCCGCGTATGCGAATCCGCGCGATCCTTGCTGAACCTCTGCGCCTGTATCGGCTCTGTCCCGAACCCGAGATCGAGAGACGTGTTCTCTCACTGCTTGAGAAGGTCGGTCTCTCGGCGGATCTGGCCGATCGCTATCCGAGTGAATTGTCAGGCGGTCAGGTTCGCCGCGTGGCTGTAGCTCGTGCTCTGGCCGCAGAACCGAAGACGATCGTCGCCGACGAATCAGTGGCTGGGCTGGATGTTTCGGTACAGGCGCAGTTGCTCAACCTGCTGCGTGGCCTCTGTCGCGAAATGGGCTTGACGCTAATCTTCATTACCCACGACCTTGGCGTGGCGAGCTATCTTTGCACGCGCATCGCGGTTTTGTATCTGGGCCGGATCGTCGAGGAGGGGGCGACCGCTGACATTTTGCATCGGCCCATGCACCCCTACACTCAGGGTCTGATGCGCGCTTTTCCGAGTTTCGGGCGCCCGCTCACGGCCTCACTCAAGGGCGAGATCCCAAGTCCGATTGATCTGCCCGCTGGCTGTCGCTTTGCCTCGAGGTGCCCGCAAGCTGTCCCGTTTTGCCTGACCTCAGATCCGGTGCTTAAACACCCTGAGGACCCCGATCCGAACGGCGCGCGCCGGGTCGCCTGTCATTTTCCAATTCGCGATATTCTCGAACGCTGATCAAACTCCGATCGAGCGCTGTTCAAGCGCTGGTCGAACGCCCCTAGGAGCACTGCTTTGCAAATCAACACCGGCCGCCCCGTCACCATGGGGCCTCACGGCATGGTCACGTGCCCCCATTCTCTCGCCTCTCAAGCCGGTGTCGACGTGTTGCGCGCGGGCGGCTCGGCCGTCGATGCCGCGATCGCGACCAGTGCTGCGCTTGCAGTGCTCTATCCGCACATGACGGGCGTGGGCGGTGATGCGTTCTGGTTGATCCACGACGCCAAAACGGGCCAGGTGCGTTACCTGGATGGTGGTGGACGCGCCGCCGCAAGTGCCTCCATCGATTGGTTCAAAACTCGAGGGCATGATGAGATCCCGTTTCGCGGTGTTCTCCCAGCCACCTTGACGACGCCCGGTTCGGTCGCGAGTTGGGGCGCAGCGCATGCGGCCTACGGGCGTCTACCGCTGTCGCGTTGTCTGGAGAGCGCGATCGTCTATGCCCGTGATGGCTTTCCGGTCACCCAGCGCCTGGCGGGCTGGATCGAGCATGTCAAGAAGGATCTCGCCCCGCACGCCGAGTCTTGTGCGATTTTCATGCCCGACGGCCAGGTGCCGGTAGCCGGTAGCAAGCTGTTTAACCCCAATCTGGCGAACACCCTCGAGGCGATCGCCGCGCACGGACCCGCTGGGTTTTATGAGGGCGCTGTGGGGCGCGAATTGGCGCGATTTACCGCCGAACACGGCGGGTTTTTTACGGAAGCCGATTTAGCGGCGCAAACGGCGCGCTGGGGTGAACCGATTCAGGGCACGTATCGCGACGTCACGATTTTTGAGACACCGGCGCCGACCCAGGGTTTCACGGTCTTGCAGATGCTCAATTTGCTCGAGCCCTATGCGCTCCATGAAAAACCCTACCAGAGTGCGGATCCCGCCCACCTGATGGTGCAGGCCAAACAAATCGCGTATCACGACCGCGACCGTTTCCTCGCCGACCCGATGTTCGCCGACGTCCCGATGGATCGGCTCATCGCCAAGTCATACGCCGATGAGCGGCGTCCGCTGATGGACCCCGCTCGGGCCTTGCCCTGGGACAAGGTGCCCTCATACGGTAGTCTGACCGGCGATACCGTATACATCGCGGTCGTGGATGCGCAAGGCAATGCGGTTTCGCTGATCCATAGCCTCTACGGCGTATTTGGCTCGGCCGTCGTGGCGGGGCAAACCGGCGTCATGCTGCAAAACCGCGCAGCCTATTTTTCACTCGATCCGACGCATCCAAACCGTCTCGAACCGGGCAAAACGCCGCTCCATACCCTGATCGCATCCATGGGTTTTCGCGACGGCCGATTGTGGAGCGTTGTGGGCTGCATGGGTGCCGATGGGCAGCCCCAAATTCACTTGCAGACCTATATCAACCTCATCGATTTTGGCCGCAATATCCAGGAGGCGCTCGAAGCACCGCGTTGGCTGTCAGGGCGCTTCGGGCTCGGGGAGGACCGCGATACGCTGCACATCGAAGCCCGGTTCCCGCAGGAGACCATCAACGAGCTTGTGCGCCGAGGCCACCGCCTGAACCGTTGGGGCGACTGGAATGAGCTCGCTGGCCATGCTCACGGCATCGTCATCGACCCCGTGAGTGGCATGCGCTACGGCGGATCTGACCCTCGTAGCGACGGGGCAGCCGCTGGCTATTAAACCGCGCCAACTGCCCCAAGCGCTGTTTCGATATCGGTCGCAATGGACTCAGGCTTATCCGTGGGTCCATAGCGCTTGATGACCTGGCCATCGCGGCCGACTAGGAACTTGGTGAAGTTCCACTTGATCGATTCTGTCCCGAACACGCCGGGTTTTTCGCCTTTGAGGAATTGATACAAAGGATGCGCCTGACTGCCATTGACTTCGACCTTGGCCATCATCGGGAAATC
>CAIPGD010000520.1 GCA_903864485.1 uncultured bacterium
GCGCGGGGGTTTCGCCTCGACATCGCCGCGGGCACCGCAGTACGTTTTGAACCTGGTCAGTCGCGTGCAGTGCGGCTGGTCGCGTTAGCAGGCTCGCGAACGGTCGTGGGCTTTCGCGGTCTGGTGATGGGCAAGTTGGAGCAATAAAGCAATGGCAACCCGAATCTCTCGCCGCGCCTACGCGGAAATGTTTGGGCCCACCACGGGCGACCGGATGCGTCTGGCCGATACCAACCTGGTGATCGAGGTTGAACACGACCACACGGTCTACGGCGAGGAGGTCAAATTCGGGGGCGGCAAGGTCATTCGCGACGGCATGGGCCAGGGCCAGGGCATGGCCGCTGAGGTCGCCGACACGGTCATCACCAATGCACTCATCGTTGATGCCGTGCTTGGGATCGTTAAAGCCGATGTCGGTCTCAAGTCGGGCCGGATCTGGCGGATCGGCAAGGCAGGCAACCCGGATATTCAACCGGCTGTCACGATTCCAATTGGCGCAGCGACCGAGATCATTGCTGGCGAAGGCATGATTCTGACCGCTGGTGGTGTCGATACCCACATTCATTTTATTTGTCCGCAGCAGGTCGACGAAGCACTGGCGAGCGGCATTACGACGATGATTGGCGGTGGTACCGGTCCCGCGACGGGCACCAATGCGACTACCGTGACACCTGGGCCCTGGCACCTCGAGCGGATGCTGCAGGCGGCTGATGCACTACCGATGAATATCGGTTTTACCGGCAAGGGCAATGTCAGCCGGCCCGAGCCCCTGCGTGAGCAGATCGAAGCGGGTGCGATCGGGCTCAAACTCCACGAGGACTGGGGGACGACGCCGCAGGCGATCGATACTTGTCTGGGTGTCGCCGATGAGATGGATGTTCAGGTCGCCATTCATACCGATACATTGAATGAAAGCGGGTTTGTTGAAGCGTCGATCGCGGCGATTCGCGGGCGGGTGATTCACACGTATCACACCGAAGGCGCCGGCGGTGGCCATGCCCCCGACATTCTGAAGGTCGTTGGTGAGCCCAATGTTTTGCCCTCATCGACCAACCCGACCCGACCGTTTACGGTCAACACGCTCGATGAACATCTCGACATGCTGATGGTGTGTCATCACCTCGATGCATCCATTGCCGAAGACCTTGCGTTTGCGGAAAGCCGAATTCGGCGCGAGACGATCGCAGCCGAGGACATCCTGCACGACCTCGGTGCCATCTCAATGATGTCGAGCGATTCTCAGGCCATGGGGCGCCCGGGCGAGGTAATCCTGCGGACCTGGCAGACCGCGCACAAAATGAAGATGCAGTTTGGCGCGTTGCGTCTGGATGCCGGGCGTGCGGACAGCGAGCGTAACGACAACTGGCGGATTCGACGCTATATCGCCAAGTACACGATCAACCCGGCCATCACGCACGGAGTCGCGCACGAGGTGGGTTCAGTCGAGGCGGGTAAGTGGGCCGATCTGGTGTTGTGGCGGCCAGCCTTTTTTGGCGTCAAGCCGTCGATGGTGATCAAGGGCGGAACGATCGCGCTGGCCTTGATGGGTGATCCAAACGCCTCCATTCCAACCCCCCAACCCGTGCATTACCGGCCCATGTTTGGCAGCCTAGGAGGGGCTTTGCACCGATCCTCCTTGACCTTCGTGTCGGGTGCTGCCCTGGCCGCGGGCGTTGGCGAGCGGTATGGGTTGGCTAAGCCGCTGGTCGCCGTGCGCGGGGTGCGAACGCTCTCAAAACGGGATCTGCTTTGGAACGATGCACTGCCTGTGATGTCGATTGATCCGGAGACCTATGAGGTCCGCGCAGATGGTCAGTTGCTCGTCTGTGAGCCTGCGACGGTATTGCCGATGGCTCAGCGCTATTTTCTGTTTTGATACCAACATCGAGCATGACCGTGAACTCAGAAAATCGCTCGACGGACGCCGACACCTCCAACCTCGCCCCTGCCCCCGTCCTTTCCCTTGCCACTGCTCCCGTCTTTGCCCTTGCCACCGCTTTTGCGGATCCACGCGCCCGCGTCGACGAGATTCTCGAACTGCCATTTGAGCGTCGCGAGAAGAGCCGGTTTCGGGCTGTGATGCTTTCAGGTGAAACGATCGGTGTCTCCATGCCGCCCGGCACGCTATTGCGTCATGGGACCCGACTAAAGCTCGAC
>CAIPGD010000521.1 GCA_903864485.1 uncultured bacterium
GGCGGCTCGAGCCGCTGCCGCGCCTGCCTCGGGTGTGCAGAGCTCGAGACTGCCAACGGGCGCCAGCAAAAGCGGCAGGCGCATCTTTCGTCCGAGAAAGGTCGCAGAAGGCTCAATTGCGCTGACATCACGGAGTACCCGCGGGCGCAGCGCAATCGAATCGAGCGCCATCCGGTTGCGACGCAATGTGGTTTCAGTCTCGGTACCGCCGACGATGTAGTCCCAGTCATCGTTGTTTAGCTTCTGCCGCGCCTTGCGAATGACCTCGTGCAGGGTCATAAACGGCGAGTTGGAAATGGCACCGGATGGGTTTGTGACGTTGGGTTGAGCGGGGCTTGAATGGGGCATACCGTGCCTTGAGTGGGGGGCTCACCACACCTTAGGGTTCCAGTTTGCCGCTGTCTATCCAAGTAAACGCTAGGTCTCTTTGTGGAACAATCGGCCCTCCAGTCGATTAACTTTGGAGCAACCGATGGATCATTTGCATGCAGAACCCGCCGCAAGCCCCGAGGTCATTCGACAATTGGCTCCGACCGGTCGCCTGCGTGCGGGAATCAACCTGAGCAATTTTCTGCTGGTGACCGGGAGGGCTGAGAATGGCGACCCGCAAGGCGTTGCGCCCGATATGGCCGCAGAAATCGCCCGTCGTCTGGGCGTCGGCTTGGATCTGGTGCCGTTCCCAAACCCGGGATTGCTGGCTGACGCGGCAGAGGAGGGCGTCTGGGATATCGCGCTGATTGGCGCTGAACCCGCGCGGGCCGAAAAGATCGTCTTCAGCGCCTCTTACGTCGAAATCGATGCAACGTACCTCGTTCCTTCGGGATCCGCGTTGCGCGACGTTTCGGAGGTTGACCAGAGCGGCGTCCGAATCGCAGTTTCTGCCCGAACCGCTTACGATCTTTGGCTGGTTCGCAATATTCGCCATGCCCAACTGGTTCATGCCGAGGGGTTCGACGCCACTCTCGAACTGTTCGTGCGCGAAGGCCTTGAGGCGATGGCTTGTCTGCGATCGCGCCTCTTGATCGACGTTGAACAAGTCCCGGGGTCACGAATCCTGGAGGGGCGGTTCACCGCCGTTCAGCAAGCGATTGGAACTCAGAAGACCAACCTCGAAGGCGCCCAATTTCTGGCCGAGTTCGCGGAATACGCGAAAGCCAGCGGGCTTGTTGCTCGCCTCATCGAGCGTCATCAAGTCCGGGGTTTGACGATCGCCGCGCTGGCGGGGTGAGGGCTTAGGACGTTGGCGTTGGTTGTGCAAAAAATTGTGCCAGCGTGGGCTCGCGCCGCAGCTTGATCTCCGCATCCCATAGGTCCACCGACTGCTGCATGCCGAGCCAACTCTCCGGGGTGCCGCCGATCGCTTTAGAAATCCGAATGGCCATTTCAGCGGTGACAGACTTTTTTTCAAGTAGCAGTTGAGAGACCGTTTGACGGCTAACCACTAGCCGCTTGGCTAACTCGACCTGTGTCCAACCAAGTGCTGGTAACACGTCTTCCCGGAGTACCGCACCAGGGTGCGTAGGTTTACGGGTGGGGTTTCGCAGCGACTTCATTAGTGGTAATCCTCGAGGTTAACGTTCACAGCGTTTTGCCCCTCAAACTCAAAGGTGATCCGCCAATTCCCCGAGACCGCAACAGAGTAGGCGCCTTGCCGCTCGCCCTTGAGTCCATGAAATTTGTACCCTGGAAGCTCCATATCCCTTGGTTCCGTGGATGCATCGAGTCGATCCAGCAATCGCTCGATTCGGGAGCTATGTCGGGAAGGGATGCCTCGATAGCTACCAGTTTCAAAGAAAAGATTCAAACCTTTGTGCTTGAAGCTAGTGATCATGGCCGAGTGTAAACCAAGTGTTTACATTGTCAATCAACTATTGTCGTGTCTACCTCGTGCCTTTCGCTACACTTGAATTCCCGGGAGGCAGCCCCCACCTTGATCACATGAGAGCTCCTCAACCGGTGCTCTTAGTTGAACCTTAATCATTTCGAGTGCTGTCATGAATTTTGTGATCCGCGTCCTCGCTGCCCACCTGGTCGTGGTGGCCGGGTGGGCTTGCGCTCAATCAGATTGGGTTGCTTTGGGTCGTCTGCAGGATTCCGAGTTCTACTACGATCCGGTCAATATTCGTCAGACGGTTTCTGTCCTGACCAAGACGCCCCATCTCTGGCGGGTATGGACAATCCAAAGCTGGGACGCCCCCACGGCTGCTGGCGCGCGTTCTGATCGTAGTCAGTACGAGTATGACTGCAGCTCGAATCGCTTTCGCGTCCTTCAGCAACAGTCATTCACTGGCCCAATGGCGGATGGCGCGCGCCTCGCGAAGATCTCGAGCCCATCCGACTGGATGGTCGTGAGTCCGAATACAGCGCCCGCAAACCTTCGCGACATCGTTTGTAACTAGTTGTTGTCCTGACCCGGAGTCGCCGAAATTCGGTGGATCGAAAGGTCAGATCCCAAGAACTCTTGCTCCTCGTCAAGTCGAAGTCCTACGGTGGCCCGAAGTGCACCGTAGACAACCGCGGCGCCGACCAGAGCTACAGCGATTCCCAGAAGAGTGCCCGCGACTTGAGCACCGAAGCTCACCCCACCAGCCCCACCGAAGGCCGCCTGGCCAAAGATCCCGGCCGCAATACCACCCCAGGCGCCGCAAAGGCCATGCAAGGGCCAGACGCCCAGCACATCGTCAATGCGCCAGCGGTTTTGAGTCAGCGTAAAGAGTTGGACGAAGAGCGCCCCGGCGATACCCCCAACCGCCAAGGCGCCCAGTGGATGCATCAGATCACTGCCGGCGCAAACGGCAACCAGCCCAGCCAGTGGTCCGTTATACGTAAAACCAGGATCATTGCGGCCCAGAGCCCAAGCGGCGAGGGTGCCGCCAACCATCGCCAGCAGAGAGTTCACGGCCACCAGCCCGCTCAGCTTAGTCACCTCCTGGGCACTCATGACGTTGAATCCAAACCAGCCGATCGTCAGGATCCAGGATCCGAGCGCCAAAAATGGAATGCTTGAGGGGGGATGCGCCGCAATTCGGCCATCTCGGCTGTAACGCCCGCGCCGGGCGCCGAGCATCAGGACTGCGACGAGGCCGATCCAGCCGCCCACCGCGTGGACAACGACGCTTCCGGCAAAGTCATGGAAATTCTCGCCAAACCAGGCCTTGAACTGGTCCTGAATACCGAGATTGTTATTCCAGACGATGCCTTCAAAAAAAGGATAGACCAGTGCCACAAGGACGCCCGTGGCGATTAACTGCGGCCCCATCCGGGCGCGCTCGGCAATGCCCCCCGAGATAATGGCTGGGATGGCGGCGGCGAAGGTGAGCAGAAAAAAGAATCGGACGAGTTCAACCCCGTTGTTTTCCATCAGGAGATCTGCCGACACCAGAAACGATTTCCCGTAAGCCAATGAATAGCCGACCAGGAAATAGGCGAGTGTTGAAATCGCAAAATCGACGAGAATCTTGACGAGGGCGTTAACCTGGTTTTTGCTGCGGACGGTGCCGAGCTCGAGGAAGGCGAATCCCGAATGCATCGCGAGCACCATGATGGCGCCCAACAACAGAAAGAGGGCGTCTTGGCTTGTCTTCGAGAACCCCATAAATGCTCCAACTTAGTGCGTATTTAAAAAAACACGGCGGTTGAAGCAGGATTTATGCCCTTTATTGGTGAATCGCGCGCCCCCTTGAAACCAGCATGAGATGAAAACAATGACCTGCAAGCCAACCGATCAGATGCACCAACATGAAGCTTTGGGTGCCAACTTGGTGCGTCGCGGCCTTGCTGGCTATGTACTCGGGCTCCTGGTCATGGCGAGTTTTTCAAGTGGCTTGGTCGCGGCCGAATTTCCATCGGCAGTGGCGCCCACCGTGCTCGCGCCTACTGGCGTTTTGCGGGTGGTCATTAATCTGGGTAACCCTATCCTTGCCCGCAAGGATGCCCAGAGCGGTGATCCGGTCGGCGTTTCGGTTGATTTGGCGTCTGAACTGGCCAAGCGGCTCAAAACACCTCTTGCGCTCGTACCCGTGAATTCTGCGGGCAACGCGGTTGATCTCGTGACACGTGAAGTGGCGGACGTAGGATTTTTTGCGATCGACCCTGTGCGGGGTCAGGGGATTGCGTTCACCCCTGCGTACGTTCAGATCGAAGGCAGCTACCTTGTGCGAGACGGTTCGCCAATCAAATCCAATGAGGAGGTCGACCGGCCGGGTCATCGAATCGTGGTGGGTAAGGGAAGTGCCTATGACTTGTTCTTGACCCGAGAAATCAAGCAGGCGCAGTTGGTCAGGGCAGCTACGTCGCCTGAGGTCGTTCGCTATTTTGTAGAAAACAACGCCGAGGTTGCTGCTGGCGTCCGGCAGCAGCTCGAGGCAGACGCTCGCTCAATTCCGGGGCTACGGTTGCTGGAAGGGCGATTCATGGTGATCGATCAGGCGATGGGCGCGCCTAAGTCGCGCTCTGAGGCAGTTCATGCCCAGCTTCAGCAGTTTGTCGCCGACATGAAATCGAGCGGATTCGTTGCCGCCAGCCTCAAGCGACATGGCATTGACGGCGCAGTCGTGGCCCCATGAACACCTTGCTGGCCCAGGTCACCGATCTGCATATTCGCGCGCCAGGACAGCTGGCTTATGGCCGGCTTGATACGGCCCCTTATCTTTCGGCCGCGTTGAGCACGCTCATGCGGATGCCGCAAAAGCCTGATGCAGTGATCCTGACCGGTGACCTTACTGATTTTGGGCAACCCAGCGAATACGCGCATCTTGCCGAATTGCTTGGACGTTTGGACCTGCCCTTTTACCTGATGCCGGGCAATCACGATGACCGCAAAAACCTGCGCGCCGCGTTCCCCGCCCATGGGTACTTAGGGTCAAAGGGATTCATTCAATACATTATTCAAGTTCGCGACTTGCGAATCATTGCGATCGACACAACTGAGCCGGGCTTGAGTTCTGGCCGCCTTTGCGCGGCCCGCCTGCAATGGCTCCAGGACGCCCTGGCCAGCGACACCAGCGTGCCTACCGTTCTGGCGTTGCATCATCCGCCCTTCAAAACCCTGATCGGACCGATGGACGAAATTGGACTTCTCGAAGGCGTCGAAGAACTCGAAGCGATCGTGGCTGGTCACCCTAACGTCAAGCGCGTGATCTGCGGGCACTTGCACCGCACGATTTACACAGGCTTTGCGGGGATCGTAGCCTCAACCGCTCCGAGTCCCGCTCACCAGGTCTGTCTGGATTTTGGAACGGATGCCGATTCGGCGTGGAACCTCGAACCGCCAGGGTTTCATTTGCATGTCTGGAACCGTCAGGGTTTTTTGCTCACCCATGCGGTTCCGGTCGGGCAGTTCGAGGGTCCGTATCCTTATCTATAACTGAACGCCGCGGGTTAATGCGCCATCGACTACGAGATTGGTGCCCGTGACGAAGCTGGCCGCGGGGCTCGCTAAAAACACCACGGCGTTGGCCATTTCCTGAGGGGTTCCCATGCGACCGGTGGGGTTCAGACGCATGGCTTCAGCAAAAAGAGCGGGATTCCCGTGCTCGATCTGCTCCCAGATCCCACCGGCGAAATAGGTATTGCCGGGTGATACGGTATTGGCACGGATGCCTTTGCCCGCGAGATGGAAGGCGAGGCCTTGGGTGTAGTGAATCAGTGCGGCTTTGAATGCGCCATAAGGCCCCGAAGCGAAGTCGATCTCCCGGCCCGAGACGCTCGAGATCGTCACAATTGAGGCGTGCTTGCTTTGTTCGAGACTCGGCATCGCGGCCTCGATCAAACGAACGCTCCCCATCAGATCAACGTCGAAGCCCTTTTTCCAGGCAGCCTCATCCGGCGCGACCGCAAGCGCGCTGACATTGGCGACGACGATGTCGATCCCGCCGAGCGCCTTCGCGGCGCCGGTTGCCCAGGTCTTGAGGGCTTCTCCTTCGCCGACATCGGCGACGCTACCGAAAATCTTGACGCCATGGCGGGCGAGCTCTGCGTTCGCGCGGTCAACTTCGTCGGCGTTACGGGCGCAAAACGCCACGTTCACGCCTTCGGCCGCTAGCGTCTCCACGATCGCGCGGCCGATGCCCTTGGTGCCACCGGTAACGACCGCATTCAGTCCATTTAATCCGAGATCCATTTCGACTCCTAATCAATCACGTAAAGCTTAGATCTTGAGGTACTTCTTTTCGACGCCGGCGGCAACCGAATATTTAGGATCCACAAAGTTGCCCAGGCGGACCTTGCCGCATTGACTCAACATCATGTAAGCGTCCCATTTGTCGTAACCATATTCCTTCGCCATCCAGTTGACGAGTTCGTGGTACGCAATCCGGGTCGCATCTTCGAGGGGCCGGGCGCTGCCGATACACATAATCTGCGACTCGGTCTCGAGCCTTGGCCA
>CAIPGD010000522.1 GCA_903864485.1 uncultured bacterium
ACGGCCAGACTCTTGAGATCACTACCCCACGCGAGCAGAAGGATCAGGGCCACACCCGCAACCACCGCGTTGCGGGCCCTGACGGCGAATGCCCGACCGAGATCACGGTCATCGAACCCTTGAGCCCGCCTCCGAGCGAGTCGTTGGAGAGCCACCGCAACCAAGAGCACCACACAGGTGAAGGCCAGTTCCTCGCCACGGCGTTGCCACAGACGGTCAAGACCGGTGACTGCCGCAAATTCCGCCAGAAGATGAATCAGCTCGGACATGGCTTCTGGATCCACAGCTGTATTCAGGTGTTTTGCACAACGATCGACGGAAACTTCGAGGTCATGTCCCTAGCGCGTTGTGCCACCCGCACCGCAACCTTACGGGCAATCGCGCGATAGGCGAGTGCGATCGCGCTGTCCGGCTCTGCGACCACCGTCGGACAACCGCCGTCGGCCTGCTCACGGATCCGAATATCGAGCGGCAGCGCGCCTAGCGATTCAACGCCCGTTTCGAGCGCCATGCGCTCACCGCCACCCGATCCAAAGACGTGTTCGATGTGACCGCAGCGCGAGCAATGGTGCACAGCCATGTTCTCGACGATACCCAGGATCGGAATGCCCACCTTTTCAAACATCCGCAAACCCTTGCGGGCATCGAGCAGCGCGATGTCCTGCGGCGTGGTCACGATGACCGCGCCGGTCACTGGAATCTTCTGCGCGAGGGTCAAATGGATGTCCCCGGTACCGGGTGGCATGTCGACCAGCAAATAGTCGAGATCGCGCCAGTTGGTATCGCGCAGTAATTGCTCAAGCGCCTGCGTCACCATCGGTCCACGCCAGACCATTGGGGTATCCATATCCACCAAAAACCCGATCGAAGAAGCTTGCAAACCATGCCCCATCATCGGCTCGATCGTCTTGCCATCCTCAGACTCTGGCCGACCACTGATGCCCAGCATCATCGGGATCGAGGGGCCGTAAATGTCGGCATCCAGAACGCCTACGGTAGATCCCTCCGCAGCAAGTGCCAGCGCCAGGTTCACCGTCGTGGTGCTCTTGCCAACCCCCCCCTTACCCGAGGCAACCGCGATCACGTTACGAACGCCGTTTAAAAGCTTGACACCCCGCTGAACGGTGTGTGCAACGATCTTGTGACTCACGGTGGTGCTGACGTTCCCGGCCCCCGGCAACGCGCGCACGGCCGCAATGATGTCGCGACGCAGTCCATCCAAGAGGCTGTTTGCTGGGTACCCCAACTCGACTTCAAGCGAAATATCCGTCAACCCGCCAGCGGCCGGCTCGACCCGCACCTTGCGGACCCAGCCCTCGGTGACCAGATCGCGGCCGGTCTCGGGGTCCAGAACGGAGCGCAGGGCTTGGGTCGCCTGTTCAACCGAAATAGGCGCGGAAATTGGCGTGGAAGTCATGGCGAGTGCCACCTCGAACTCAGTGTAATTGGGGGATCGAGTCTAATGGAAATCCTCGCCCAAACCGCCTTGCTAAACTGCCAGCGTCCGCTATCCCGTCAAAGCATGCCCCCATGACCTCCGCCTCCCGCCGCCTGTTTGTCACAACCGCCCTGCCCTATGCGAACGGCTCATTCCATATTGGCCACATCATGGAATACATCCAGGCCGACCTTTGGGTTCGTTTTCAGCGCATGCGCGGACATGAGGTTCACTTTGTCGGGGCCGACGATGCGCATGGCGCACCGATCATGCTGAAGGCTGAATCGCTGGGAATGACGCCGCAGGAACTCGTCGCCAAGATCGCAGCCGAACGGCCCGCCAGTCTGAATGGGTTTCATATTCGATTTGACCACTGGCACTCCACTGACACCCCCGAGAACGTTGAACTTTCACAGGCGATCTACCTGGCCTTGCGCGACACAGGCTTGGTTGATGTGCGCGAAATTGAGCAGTTCTTCGATCCGGTCAAGGCGATGTTTTTGCCCGATCGATACATTCAGGGCGGATGCCCAAAGTGTGGTGCGCCCGACCAGTATGGCGACGCCTGCGAAGTCTGCGGCGCGGTCTA
>CAIPGD010000523.1 GCA_903864485.1 uncultured bacterium
AGCGCAAGAGCCCCAGTACCCGATGCTGCAAATCGTCGAAAAACGCTTGTCGATCCATGGTGAATCGAGTCTAGCACGCGCAATCGAGGATGACCGGTGAGCGTTTGATGCGCGACCGATGCGCGCAACGGCGGGTCTGATCGGGTCCTGTGCGGCCCGTCACGGTGGGCGAAGCGGTCGCGAATACAGTTGCACCGGATGAGCGCCCAACGCACCATAAGCGGGCTTTTTTGAGGGACGAGCCGATTGAGGGCCGGTTTTCCAAGCTTTTTCAGGACGTGACGAGGGCTCATGCACCAAGTTGGCCCCTGAATTCGGTTGGCATAGCTCGTGCAAAGGGTTCGTCAGTCACAAAGCCGTCATCGGTCACACGCGGTGCCGAGTTTTTGATCCGTTTGTATCCACAGGAGATTTCCTCATGAAAAAGACCATGATTTCTGTCAGTTTGGCGGCTGCACTGAGTGCGGTGGCCATGACTTCGGTCGCGCAAACGGCGGCCCCAGCGGCGGCACCAGCGCCCACGCCCGACTGGACCGTCACCGGCAATGCGACTCTGATCTCGGACTATCGCTTCCGCGGCTTTAGCCAGACCAATTTTGGCCCGGCCTTTCAGGGCGGCTTCGATGTGGCGCACGCGTCCGGCTTCTACCTCGGCAACTGGAACTCAAACGTCGCGCAGGCCCTCTACAACGGCGCCAGCCTGGAAACCGACCTCTACGGGGGTTTCAAGGGCGAAGTCATGAAGGACCTCGGCTTTGATGTCGGCGTTCTGCACTATCTGTACGCCAAGAGTGGCAAGGACTACACGGCTCCGATCGCCAGCGCACAGGGCAAAAAAATCGACAATACCGAGGTTTACGGTGGCCTGACCTACGGCCCATTCTCGGGCAAGTTGTTTTACGCCACCGGCGATTACTTTAAGACCGCCGCGCTTTATAAAGCCCCGAAAAAAACGGATGGCACCACCTACCTCGATCTGAGCTATTCGCAAGAATTCAGCGGGATCACCGTTGGCGCACATTACGGGCTGCTGAGCCTGAAAAATAATCGCCAAAGCGCACTCACTCTGGCGACTGATGCCGGTGGCGCCGCGTTGCCCAAGACCGTTGGGGATTTCAAGTTGAGCGCGGGCATGGACGTGGGCGGTGGCTACATTGGCACGCTCGCGGTCTACGGAACCACAGAGAAGGGGTATTTCGCGACCGACTTAGCCGCCGCCAAGTCGGCAGGCAAGACGTCGCTGGTGCTTTCGCTCGGCAAAACGTTCTAAGTCGCTACCTGCCTGAAGCCTCGCGGCCCGTGCGAACGGGCCGCCCTCGCCTGGAGAACCTTTATGAAACTGATCACCGCGATCATCAAGCCATTCAAGTTGGACGAAGTTCGGGAGGCCTTGTCGACCATTGGGGTTCAGGGCATTACCGTCACTGAGGTCAAAGGGTTTGGTCGACAAAAAGGCCATACCGAGCTTTATCGGGGCGCCGAGTATGTCGTGGACTTTTTACCCAAGGTCAAGCTCGAGGCAGCCGTCTCGGAAGACTTGGTGGAGCGCGTCATCGAAGCGATCGAGGCTTCGGCCCGGCGTACGCAGTGACCCCCGTCGTGCCCACGCATTGTGCCCATCACTCGGGGTCCCGATCCGTTCGGCCAGA
>CAIPGD010000524.1 GCA_903864485.1 uncultured bacterium
ACTACTTTTTCTTTGTGCGTTGCTCTCGTTGCGGCAGTTCTCGGTGGGGGAACTCTTCAGCGCCAAACAGCGTATCACCACCGCCGCGGATGCTTCCGCCTACAGCACGGCACTCTGGCAGGCGCGGGTGCTCAATTTTCATGCGTACGCCAATCGGGCCATTCTCGCGAATGAGGTTGCAATCGCGCAGGCGGTAACTCTGGTTGCCTGGGCCGATTACATCGATCAGCTCGTCCAGAATGCGGAAACGGTTGGGGTATTGATGCCCGCGTCGGCCCCTCTCTTGCGGGCGGCCGCTGAAGGGTCCGCCCTGATGCGTGAGGGTGCGCATCTAGGGTCGGCCGCAGAAATTGCCGCGCGCGGTGGCTGGCAGCATGCCTTGCGAATGAGTCAGGACCTGCTGGCGTCATCCGTCAATCATTTTGCGTTGAACTCGGTCGCCAATGAGGTGGCGCGCGCCAACGATTCAAGGTTCTTCGCGTGGGTCCTCCCTGGTACGGAGGTCACGGTTAAGTCTGCCCATGTCGACGCGCCCGGACGCCAGCGTTTCGCCGATTTGGTGACCGCTTCACTCGATCCATTTACAGCGGGACCGCGTGAGCAGAACTTGAGGATTCCCTTACCCTCAGGTTGTCTGATTTCGTCGGATCCTGACAAGCGGACGCCTTGGTTTCGCAAGCGCGGCGGGACCGCATTGACCGCTGGATTGGAGCGTTGGGAGGCCGTCGATACCCTGTCACTGCACCTTCCGGTGCGACGTGGTTTGCTGGTTGGGCAATGCGTTGACCTCGAGACACCGCTCGGTTGGGGATCGGCGCAGGCAAATTCAGATTCGACCTTGGCGCCTAAGAACATTGCGTCTCGAACAGCAGGGACAGGGCGCGGTGAGATTCTGAATCCACAGCCGAGCCTTTGGATCAATCCCCGTTCGAATGCACTGGCAGCCGATGATCAGGCAACCTTGTTTGGATATTCCGGCCTGATTGCCGTTCGAGATTTGGTCGGTGGTGAGGGAGGCGGAGGTAGCGGAGGTGCCTTGAACCCGGTTGCACGGGTGACTGTCTTGGCCCGTAGCGAGGCAGCGAACCTTCGAACGGCGGCGAGGCTTGGCCTCGGTAGCGGACGCATGGCACTGGCTGAGCCTCTGGCGGGTGGAAGGCTTTGGGCTCTGGGGACCGCCGAGGTGTATTTCCATCGGCCCGCAGCGGCGCCGGAACGGATTGAGTACGCAAGTCTCTGGAACCCCTACTGGCAAGTCCGCATGGTGCCGACGCCTGCGGGGCAGCAACTGGCCGCTCTCGCATTGATTCAGGGCGGTGGGATGCAGGCGGCCCAACCATGATCGAGACGATCCTATTTTCGATGGTCATGGTGCCGTTCTTCGTCTTCACGGTGTGGTTGGGAAATTTGGCCGACCTGCGACTTCAAACCGGGGAAGCGGCCCGTCAGCTGGCGTTCGAATGCACTGTCCATACGCCCGAGTGTCTTGGAACTGCCGACGCCCGGGACTTGAATCAAGCGGTTCGAATTCGAAGTTTTGCGAGCGGCACGGGGCCGGTGGATGGGAAAGGTGGGGTTCGGGGCGCTCGCTTAGCTCAATCGGATCATCGGGGTCGTCGCGGATCAGCACTTCTGGAGCGCTACGAGGACGTCGGGATACGGGTTGAACCGTCGCGTTTCGATGCGGGCCTCTCGCAGGCGCTCGGTCAGGCTGGGCGCTCGATGGCCAACGCGGCCGAGACGCTATCGAAGGTTTCGGGCCCAGACCATTTTGGGCTCTCCCTGACCGGTGGATTAGCCGTTGCCAAGGTCGAAACCATGACCTCCGCACGTTCCACATCAAGTTCAGCGGCAGCGTCCAACGTCCGTTTCAGCGCCAACAGTCCCGCGCGTTGGATGAGCGGCGGGTGGCGCGAAGGACTCGACCCCTGGCCGGTCCGCTTGCAGGCGCGAGCCGCGATTTTGACCGATCCCTGGGCCGCATCGATGCCCCAGGGCGCGGACTTTCAATCGGTTGAACAGCGACTCACGTCGGCTTGGCGCGTCCCCTCCATTGGGGGGCTGCCCTCTGACGCCCTGCTGTCGGCTTGGTCCCAACCGGTTCAGCTCTTCCTGAAAGGCGCGAACGCGCTCGGACTGGAGCCCTCGGCCGCTCAGTTCAGATATCACCGGATTGAATGGGATCGAGTGCCTGCTGATCGGCTGGGTACAGCAGGTGTCCGACCATGAAGGCCCATCTGCACTGGACTCGATGGAGAGTTTGGCTCGCGCTGCTGGGTTTTCTGAGTGTCGCAGGTCCCGCGGTGGCGTCGGTGGATCAGATCGCACGGATCGAAGGCGCGCTCAGCATGTTTGGCCGTTCGCTAGACGTTGAACGGATCGTCTCGCATCAGCCGGCGGCGCAGGCTGCCCGAGAGACTGCGAAACGATGGCGCGACGAGGCTCATTCGTCAGTCCGGGAAGATCCCCGATCGGGCAAGGTGCTCGAAGTGGTTCGGCC
>CAIPGD010000525.1 GCA_903864485.1 uncultured bacterium
TCTTCACTCAATCCTCAGGAGATCTTAATGCCCCGAGTTAAACGCGGCGTAACCGCCCGTGCCCGTCACAAAAAAATCATCGCGCTGGCCAAGGGCTATCGCGGTCGTCGCAAGAACGTTTTCCGGATCGCCAAACAGGCGGTCATGCGTGCAGGCCAATACGCCTATCGCGATCGTCGTAATCGTAAGCGCGTGTTCCGCCGCCTCTGGATTGCGCGGATCAATGCGGCCGTGCGTGAACATGGAATGACCTACAGCCGCTTTATCGCCGGTCTGAACCACGCGCACATTGGTCTCGACCGGAAGGTGCTTGCAGATCTGGCGGTACGCGATAAGCCTGCCTTCGCAGCGATTGTTGCGCAGGTCCGTGGTCATGTGGGTCAACCCGCAGGGCAAGCCGCAGCCTAAGAGACGACGGGTCTTGAGACCCGAAATCGTGTTGGAATACGGGGCCTCAGTGGCCCCGTTTTTACGTGCTTGGAGTTGGGATGGAGCAGTCTCTCGAAGCCTTGATTGAGGAAGCGCGCACCGCGTTTGCGGCCGCGGCAGACCCGACGGCACTGGCCGATGCGAAGGCCCGTTTTGTTGGCCGCGAAGGCGAGCTGACGCGCAAGATGAAGCAACTGGGCGCGCTTACTGGTGAGGCCAAAGCAACCGCCGGACGCGCCTTAAATGCCGCGAAGCAGGCGATTGAAGCACTCTTGACGGCGCGCCAGGAGGCGATCGAGCACGCCGAACTTGAGCAGCGTCTCGCTGCCGAAGCAATTGATGTGACCTTGCCAGGCCGTGGCCTGGGTGCCGGGGGGTTGCATCCGGTGACGCTCACGATCGCCCGGATTGAGGCGATCTTTCGATCGATTGGGTTTGACGTGGCCGATGGACCTGAAATTGAGGAGGACTTCTTCAACTTCACCGCGCTCAATACGCCCGAGAATCATCCGGCGCGTTCGATGCATGACACGTTCTATGTCGATGGCACGGATGACCAGGGGAGGGGGCTCCTGTTGCGCACGCATACGAGCCCGATGCAGATTCGGTATGCACGAACCCATCGCCCACCGATACGGGTGATTGCACCAGGGAAGACCTACCGGGTCGATAGTGACGCCACGCACTCGCCGATGTTCCATCAGTTCGAGGGGCTCTGGATCGACACCAACGTCTCATTTGCGGATCTGAAGAGCGTCTATGTCGATTTTTTGCATCAATTTTTTGAGCGCGACGATATTGATGTGCGGTTCCGTCCCTCGTACTTTCCGTTTACAGAGCCCAGCGCCGAAATCGATATGCGCTTTGCCGATGGCCCCTTGCGCGGCCGTTGGCTCGAGATCTCGGGCGCCGGACAAGTACATCCAAATGTCGTTCGCAATATCGGTCTAGATCCTGAGATCTTTATTGGTTTTGCATTTGGATCCGGTATCGAGCGCCTGGCCATGCTGCGTCATGGCATCAGCGACCTTCGACTTTTTTACGATAACGACCTGCGGTTTCTGCGCCAATTTCGTGACTGAATCCGCGACTGAATCCGCGACTGGATAACACGATGAAGATCTCCGAACGCTGGCTGCGCGCCTATGTCGATCCTCCGATCAGCACGACCGAGTTGTCCGATCGACTGACGATGGCAGGCCTCGAAGTCGAGGCAGCCGAACCGGCAGCACCGCCGTTTCAAGGGGTGGTGGTCGCTGAGATTTGCGCGTTCGAGCGCCACCCAGATGCCGACCGACTCAATGTATGTCAGGTGGATGCCGGTGAACGTGATGGCAACGGCGGCCAGCGATTGCGCCAGATTGTCTGTGGTGCACCAAACGTGGCCATTGGGATGAAGGTGCCCTGTGCATTACCCGGCGCCCTCTTGCCTGGCGCGGTGGCCATCGGTGAAGCGAAAATGCGTGGCGTGACCAGCCTCGGCATGCTGTGCTCGGCACGCGAGCTTGGCCTGTCGACTGACCACGGCGGCTTGTTGGCGCTCGACGTGGCACTGGTCAA
>CAIPGD010000526.1 GCA_903864485.1 uncultured bacterium
CCGCGGGGAAGCAGCCTCAGCACATACTCGGCGCCGATAATCGCGAACAGAAATGCTTTTGGATTGCGATTAATGGTCGAGAAGAACAACCAGCCACCGGGCTTGGCCATTTCGGCACAGGCCCGAATGGTGGAGGCGGGATCGGGCACGTGCTCGAGCATCTCCATGCAGGTCACGGTATCGAAGGATCCGGGCTCTGCCTGCGCCAGGTCTTCGGCGGCGATGCGTCGGTATTGAACACTGACGCCGCTTTCCAGGCGATGTAATTCGGCCACCTTGAGAGGGCGATCAGCCAGATCGATCCCGGTGACCACCGCACCCGCCCGCGCCATGGATTCGGCCAGGATGCCGCCCCCACAGCCCACATCGACGATACGCCGACCCGTCAGTGGTGCGAGCGCATCGATCCATCCGAGTCGCAGTGGATTAATGGCATGCAGCGGCTTGAATTCGGATTCTGGATCCCACCAGCGCGATGCCAAGGCCTGAAACTTGGAGAGTTCACCGGGATCGAAGTTAGAGGACCCAGACTGGCTGGTTGATGCGTAAGTGGGCACGATATTGAATCCCGGGCTTTGCGTCGCAGACGCTCCGTGAAATGGAAAAACGCCCCGCGAGCTTGAGCCAGCGGGGCGTCTGAGTCGGGATCAACCCAAGCTTACTTGGTCGGTCGGGTTCCCACGACTTCGATTTCTACGCGACGGTTCTTTGCCCGTCCTTCCTTGGTCTTATTGCTGGCAACAGGTTGCTTTTCGCCTTTGCCTTCGGTGTAGATCCGATTGGGCTCGATGCCTTTGCTAACCAGATACGCTTTAACTGAATCAGCACGACGCTGCGACAGGCGATCGTTGTACTTATCGGAGCCAACACTGTCGGTGTGGCCGACGGCGATAACCACTTCAAGGGCGATGCCCTTGATCTGACCAATCAACGCGTCGAGCTTTGCTTTGCCTTCGGGTTTGACGACTGTCTTGTCAAAATCAAAGAACGTGTCGGAAGCGAAGCTGACCTTTTCGCTGGTCGGGCGCGGCGAGGGAGCGGCCGCAGGCACGGGCACCGGAGCAACAACAGCCGGGGCCGGTGCGGCGCGCGGTGTCATTTCGGCGGCTTTGGGCTGGACCGGGGCGTTGGCTGGAGCCGGGGCTGCAGCAGGCGTCGGTGCTGGTGCTGGTGCTGGTGCTGGAGGGGCGACCTTGGGGAGCAAATCGTCGTCACAGCCGGCGATCGCATTCGCTGGGGTGAACGAGCCGGTGCGCCAGCAAAGGTTGGTGCCGCTTTTGACGATCTGCGAACCGGAGGCCCCGATCACGTAGCCCGGATTGTTCGGATTGACCGTCTGGGCCAAAACCAAACCGCTGGCGGTGACGGCGAGCGCGGACACTAGGCCTCGCAGATAGACTGAATTCTTCATGTTGATCCTCACAGGGAAAGACCCCCAAAGTGTGCCACAGGGTGGTGCGTCTCGCTACTGGATGTAAAACCCCGCCCACTGTTGGGTTGATTGGGCGTCGCTTTGAAGCAACACGGTCAGCCGAGCCCCTGAATGTTACAATTGGGTCACATGGATAGCTTCGCCAAAGAAACCCTCCCGGTCAGCCTCGAGGAGGAGATGCGTCGTTCGTACCTGGATTACGCAATGAGCGTAATCGTCGGGCGAGCGTTACCTGACGTTCGTGACGGACTCAAACCGGTTCATCGTCGCGTGCTGTTCGCGATGCACGAACTTAACAACGACTGGAACCGGCCCTACAAGAAAAGCGCACGGATCGTCGGCGACGTCATCGGCAAATATCATCCGCATGGGGACAGTGCGGTCTACGACACCATCGTCCGTATGGCGCAGGATTTTTCACTGCGTTATTTGTTGGTCGACGGCCAGGGCAATTTCGGCTCGGTCGATGGCGATAACGCCGCCGCGATGCGATACACCGAGATCCGCCTCAGTCGTATCGCGCACGAATTGCTTGCCGATATTGATCGCGAGACTGTGGACTTTGGTCCCAACTATGACGGTAGCGAGCGCGAGCCGCTGATCCTGCCGGCACGGATTCCGAACCTTTTGATCAACGGAAGCTCCGGAATCGCGGTCGGCATGGCGACCAATATGCCGCCACATAATCTCAACGAGGTTCTTGACGGTTGCCTGCTGTTGCTGGAACGCCCGGACGTCACCGTTGATGAACTGATCGAGAAGATCCCAGCCCCTGATTTCCCAACAGCCGGAATTATTTACGGACTCACGGGCGTTCGCGAGGGCTATCGCACGGGGCGCGGGCGGGTGGTCATGCGCGCCCGAACTCACTTTGAAGACATTGAGCGCGCTGGTGCCACGGGCCGTCAGTCGATCATCGTCGACGAGCTGCCGTATCAGGTCAACAAGCGCACCTTGTTGGAGCGCATGGCGGAACTGGTCAACGAGAAGAAAATCGAGGGGATCAGCGACATCCGGGACGAATCTGACAAGTCCGGGATGCGCGTCGTCATTGAGCTCAAGCGCGGCGAAGTCCCCGAGGTTGTGCTTAATAATTTGTACAAGTCGACCCAGCTGCAGGACACGTTCGGCATGAACATGGTCGCCTTGGTCGACGGCCAGCCTCGCCTGTTGAATTTGCGCCAGATGCTCGAGTGTTTTCTGTCGCATCGCCGTGAAGTGTTGACACGGCGGACGGTTTTCGAATTGCGCAAAGCTCGCGAGCGAGGCCATCTGCTGGAAGGGTTGGCCGTTGCACTGGCCAATGTCGACGACATGATCGCGTTGATCAAAGCCGCCCCGACACCGCCAGTGGCAAAAGAACGCTTGCTCGAGCGGACCTGGGACCCTGGTCTTGCCCGCGAAATGGTCGAACGCGCTGCCGGTGGCGAAGATGGCTCAGACGTTGCGTCGCGGTTGCGAGCGTTCCGCCCCGAAGGGATGGACCCGGCGCTGGGTCTGAGCCCGAACGGCTACCGGCTGTCCGAGGCGCAGGCCCAAGAGATTTTGAACATGCGGCTGCAGCGCCTCACGGGGCTGGAACAAGACCGGATTGTCACGGAATACCGCGAGATTGTGCTGACGATTGCCGATCTGCTGGACATCCTGGCCCGGGCTGAGCGAATTACCGCCATCATCACGGACGAGTTGCATGACATCCGGCGCCAGTTTGGCGACGCCCGACGCTCGACGATCGAGGCCAATGCCACCGAACTCGGGGTTGAGGACCTGATCACTCCCACCGACATGGTGGTGACGATCACGCACGGTGGCTACGTCAAGAGCCAGCCGCTTTCGGAGTATCGTGCGCAGCGCCGGGGCGGCCGTGGTCGTCAGGCCGCTGCTCCCCGTCAGGACGACTGGGTCGACCAGCTCTTCATCGCCAATACCCATGACACGCTGCTGTGCTTTTCGGACCGCGGCCGGGTTTACTGGATGAAGGTCTACGAGGTCCCGCAGGGCTCGAGCACGTCCCGCGGACGTCCGATCATCAACTGCTTTCCGCTTGTGGACGGCGAGAAGATTACGGTTGTGTTGCCGGTCAAAGCCTTCGATGACCAGCACTATGTCTTCATGGCGACCCGACGCGGAACCGTTAAGAAGACCCCGCTGAGTGATTTTGGCAATCGGCGCACCGCCGGAATCATCGCGGTGGATCTCGATCCGGGCGATTTTCTGGTGGGTGCTGCGATTACGGATGGCCAGCACGACATCATGCTGTTCTCAGACGCGGGCAAGGCCGTTCGGTTTGCGGAAGAAGATGTCCGACCGATGGGGCGAAATGCCCACGGCGTGCGGGGCATGTGGCTTGATGCGGAGCAAAGCATTATCCAGTTGCTCGTCGCCTCGGGCGTTGACACGATGGCCGAACCGCCGGCCGTGCTTTGTGCAACCGCCAACGGTTTTGGCAAACGCACGCCAGTCACCGATTACCCCCGCAAGGGCCGTGGGACCAAGGGCGTGATTGCGATTCAAACGGGCGATCGTAATGGCTCAGTTGTCGCGGCGGTCCTGGTTGAGCCGGTCGACGAGATCATGCTGATTACTGACGGCGGCGTTTTGGTGCGTACACGCGTTTCCGAAGTCAAAGCGTCAAGCCGAGTCACGATGGGGGTCAAATTGATCGCCCTCGATCAGGGGGCTCAGCTGGCTGGGCTGCAAAAGGTAGCCGAGTCCGCGGTAGAAGCGATTGATGACGATTCTGTGGAGCCAGCCGAGTCTGCGGATTCTCCGGATTCTCCGGATTCTCCGGATTCCCCTGGCTCTGCACCGGGTGATTTGCCCGCGCCTGAGGCCTGAGGCTTCGGGTGGTCAGGCGGATCCGCAGGATCTGATTCATGGCTGATCGGATGGATCAACCGGGCCTGAATGATCTGCGTCGCGAGATCGACGGGGTCGATCGCGAGTTGCTGCGATTGCTCGTGCGACGTTCAGAAATCGCCCGTAAGGTCGGTGAGCTGAAAGCCGTGTTGGATGCGCCGGTCTGGCGGCCCGAGCGCGAGGCCCAGGTAATCCTTGGCCTTCAGAACGAAAATGAGGCGCTTGGCAGTGCACTGCCGGCGTCTGCGATCGCGGCCGTTTGGACTGAAGTGATGAGTGCCTGCCGAGCGCTCGAGCGACGGTTGCGAGTGGCTTTTCTTGGGCCTGCCGGGACCTTTTCCGAGTCGGCGTTGCGGCGTCACTTTGGTGATTCGGTAGATGCGATTGCTTGTCCCTCAATTGATGAGGTCTTTCGGGCCACGCAAGCTGGGGCCGCTGATTTTGGCATCGTCCCGGTGGAGAATTCGACCGAGGGCGCGGTGAGTCGGACGCTCGACCTGTATCAGCAGACTCCGCTGTCGATTTGTGGCGAGGTGGCTATCGCGGTCCAGCAGAATCTGATGACACGATCAGGCCAGATGGAAGGTGTCACCCAAATTGTTGGGCACGCCCAATCTCTGGCGCAATGCGTTAATTGGCTTAACGCTCATTACCCGGGTTTGCCACGCGTGGCAGTGGCCAGTAACGCCGAGGGTGCGCGACTGGCTGCGCTGGAGGATCAAACCGCCGCAATCGCGGGCGAACCTGCTGCGCGGGCCTATGGTCTCGGGCTGGTCGCGGCGGCGATTCAGGATGACCCTTCGAATCAGACTCGATTTCAGGTGATTGGCCGGCATGCGTGTGGACGTTCCGGCAATGACCAGACTTCGCTCATCCTCTCGGTGCCAGATCGTGCTGGCGCGGTGCATCGTTTGATCGAACCGCTCGCCCGTCACGGGGTCTCAATGAAACGATTTGAGTCCCGCCCCGCGCGAGGAAGTGCCTGGGAGTACATGTTCCATATTGACTTGGTTGGTCATCAGGAGGATGCGCCGGTGGCGGCGGCGATCGCAGAACTTCGTGAGCAGGCAACGGTTTGTCGCATCATTGGGTCCTATCCGCGGGGGCGCTGAACCCAGCCGTACCGTATTTTTCCTCGCGCCTCAGTCGCGTTCTATCCACCGATATTTGGTCACGCCTATGTTGCATGCTCCTGACTACGTCCGCGCGATCGCTCCTTACCAGGGGGGTAAACCGGTCTCCGAACTGGCTCGAGAGTACGGGCTCGACGAGTCCCGTATTGTGAAGCTGGCTTCGAATGAAAACCCGCTCGGGATGCCCCAGAGCGCCCGCGATGCGATGGCGGCGGCGGCTGCCGAGCTGGCCCGCTACCCGGATGGCAATGGATTTGCGCTGAAGTCAGCGATCTCGAAGCGTTTCGATTTGCCCCAGGAGTGGATCACGCTGGGTAATGGCTCAAACGATATTCTGGAACTTGCCACCCGAGCATTTGTCCAGGCGGGTGAATCGACTGTTTTCTCGGCCCATGCATTCGCGGTTTACGCATTGGCCTCCCAGGCTGTCGGCGCGCGCTCGATTGTGGTGCCCACGTTGGCATCTGGGCCTCAGGCCTATGGGCACGATCTGGATGCCATGCTTCAAGCGATTACGGCCGACACCCGTATTGTGTTTGTTGCCAATCCGAACAATCCGACCGGCACGATTTTACCCGCGGCGGCGGTCGAGCGTTTTCTTGACCAGGTACCGACCCGGGTCCTGGTTGTTTATGACGAGGCCTACACCGAGTACCTGCGTCCAGAAGAACGGCC
>CAIPGD010000527.1 GCA_903864485.1 uncultured bacterium
CATGTCATCTTAAGGCCTATGTTTGGTACGTTTGAACGCGACGTTTTTTTTTAGGTCTTCGGGTCGTTCAGCCCCAGGTCGTACAGGCTTTGGGTATTTTCACCGGATCCGTCACGATAATCCACCGGTTGCGCAGTTTTTGGCTGATTTTTAGTCTTTGGTTGTGGGGTGTCTCGGCGACCGGTGGTTTATTCGTTCGCGCGGTTGTATCCGCACCCGGCCGCAGAGGCACCGGTACCGACGGCAGTTTGGGAACTTTGCGGCGCGATTGCGGCGTCGACAGCCCGCTTGAACGGTTACCGCTTATGAATCAGTTCAAACCCGGACCGATTCAGTATGCGAGATAACTGCCCTCGGGGACGACCGCGGGGATGTTGGCACGAAAGGCGTCGAGAATGGCTGCACGCTCGCCCGGCTCAGCCGTAATCACGGCGACCACATGGACCACGGAAGGACTTCGGAAAAAATCAGATCACACGTTCCAGCCCAATACCTCGACAGTCCATTTCGAACTCGAGTTCTTGCACAGGGGGGCGGTTGAAATGCCATGTCAGTCCAGCGCGCATGGCGCCACGGCGCACCAGTTCGTCGGCCAGGAATGGGTGGAAGTCATGAACGCTGTAGACCTGAGTGGCGGTGGTGTCTGCCCACTGAAATCCCAGTTGCGCCATGCGCCGCTCCATCTCGCCCAACACCCACTGTGCCTTTCGCAACAGGCCGGCGGATGATAAGTCACCGCGCGCGATCAGATGGTCCCGATAGTCGCCGAGTCCTTCGGGGCACTCGGCACTGCCTGCCACGATAAAGCCGCTCGAAGATTGCTCGCAGGGTACGGTGTAGCTGAAGGCATAAAAGCTGGGTTCCGCTGGCGGGTCAATCTCGGGGCAGACATTGCTACGAGCAACGGCGTTTTCGTTGCCCTTCACCAGCCCCCAGCGGATCAGGGTCTGGATATAGATCGCGTTGAAATCTCGAAAGCCCTGCTCGGTAAAGGGCGCTGGCGAGCGCAGTTCGCAGGCACAAAACGCGCTCACGGGGCGACCGATCGCCCGCAGGTGGGATTCGATTCGATCAAACCCCTCACCCAATCCCAGCACACGGGTGAAACGGGCGCGTTCGATGCGGAACCCGGGTTGAGCGGCGACGCCACCGGAGTACTGTGAAACGGCAGGGATGAAACGGTAACCGCCGGATTCCTGAATCTGGGTGCTCATGCGAGGGTTCCTTTAATCATGAGGGAATGAAGCTCAATGGGTGAGGGCTCCGAGATACGCCTGTCGGACACCAGGGTCGTTGATCAATTCAGAACTAGCGCCCTGACGGGTGATTCGACCTCGATCCATAACGCAGGCGGTGCTGGAGAGTTCGAGCGCGGTCACAACATCCTGCTCAACGACGAGGATTGATAGACCCTCGCGGTTGAGCACGATGAGCGCATCGACTAATTGTTCAACGAGCAGCGGCGAGAGCCCGAGCGAGAGCTCGTCGATCATCAGCAGTCGGGGTGCACTCATGAGTCCACGGCCGATGGCGCACATCTGCTGTTCACCACCCGACATGGTCCCTGCAGCCTGATTGCGGCGCTGGGCCAGTTTGGGAAACATTGCGTACACGCGGTCAATGCCCCGTTGAATTTCGGCCCGGGAGACACGTCGCAGGTAGGCCCCCATTCGAAGATTGTCCTCGACCGACATAGCGCCGAATAACCGTCTGCCTTCCGGTACATGGGCGATACCGAGCGCAAGAATGTCTGCAGGATCAGCGTTCTCGATCGATTGACCGCGCCACTGAATCTGACCGCTGCGCGCCGCGATGAGGCCTGAGAGCGTGCGCATCAGCGTTGATTTTCCAACGCCGTTGGATCCGATCAGTGCGGTGATCTCGCCTTCGCGCAATGCCAGACTGACGCCCCAGAGTACCGTGACCGGACCGTAGCCGGCGGTCAGGTCCTTGATTTCGAGCAGTGGTTTTTCGGAGCCGTTCATGTCAAAGCCCCGGCGACTGGTTGGCCCGCTGCGCATACTTCTTACCCAAATACGCTTCGATCACCCGATCGTTGCGGATCACGGACTGAGGATCGCCATCGGCAATGCGCTCACCATTGTGTAGCACCACGATCCGGGAACAAACGGTCATGACGACTTGCATCAAGTGCTCGATCAACACGATGGTGACGCCTGAATCCGCGATTCGGCGAATCAGCCCCATGGCCTGCTCGACTTCCGCCGTATTGAGCCCTGCATTGACTTCGTCCAGAAACAGCAGACGCGGCGCCATGGCCAGCGCCTTGGCGAGTTCCAGACGTTTTCGCATGGCCAGCGTCAGGGTTGCGGCTGGGGCTTGCGCCAGCGCAGTCAAACCGACCCGTTCCAACTGGATGCGGGCTTCATCCTGTGCATCCCGAATGCTGAACGACTTTCGGGAGAAGAGGGCGGCGGCCGCCACGTTGTCACGAACACTCAGATCCGGGAAGGGCTGAACAATCTGGAATGTGCGTGCAATGCCCTGGCGTGCAGTCTGGTAGGGCCGATCCCCCGTGATATCCCGCCCCTCGAAGAAAACCCGGCCCGCGGTTGCTGGGTGGACGCCGGTTATCACATTGACCAGGGTCGTTTTGCCGGCGCC
>CAIPGD010000528.1 GCA_903864485.1 uncultured bacterium
AGAACCTGACCGCATGCGTCCCGAGGTAATGCGCCTCATCACCGGCCTTGTTGCCGACATTACCCAGAAGGCCCGCGAGCAGCGCCTCGTGAAGCGCCTGATAGGAGGCCGGAACCGTGTTCTCTGGCCATCCAAGATCGGTGATCGCGGTTTGCAGTTGATGGTGAATGTCGATCCATTCACGCACCCGCCGAGGATTCAGGAACTTTGTGCGAAGCACCTGCTCGCGTTTGCGTTGACTGAGACCGCCATTGGCCAGGCTCTGAATCCAGTCCCAGAGCTTGACCCACCCCACAAAATCACTGCGCTCATCAGTGAATGGCTTCTGTGCCTCGTCGGCCGCCTGAGCGGCCTCAGCCGGGCGTTCACGAGGGTCCTGCACCGACAGGGCACTGGCCACAATGAGGATCTCGCGCAAGGCTCCGGTCGTACGACCGGCGAGAAGCATCCGCGCGACTCGCGGATCCAGCGGCAGGCGCGCCAGGGTGCTGCCGGTTTCGGTCAAGCGGCCCTCGTCGTCGAGCGCCCCAAGCTCAAGCAACAACGCCTGACCATCCACGATCGCTCGCCGCGGAGGAGCGTCCAGGAAGGGAAACGATTCGACCGCGTCAACCCCGTCTGCAAGACCCAGCGCCATCATCCGCAGAATGACGCCAGCGAGCGAGGAGCGAAGAATTTCGGGATCGGTGAAGGCGGGACGCCGCTCGAACTCGTCGGCCTCATAGAGGCGCACGCAAACACCATCGGCGACCCGGCCACAGCGACCCGCGCGCTGATTGGCCGCCGCTCGCGAGATGCCCTCGACTTGCAACTGCTCAACCTTGCCGCGATAGCGATAGCGTTTGACACGCGCCTGCCCCGGATCGATCACATAGCGAATCCCCGGGACCGTGACTGAGGTTTCTGCCACGTTGGTGGCCAGCACAATTCGCCGCCCATGGCCCCCGTCGGCACCAAAGACTTTCATCTGGTCGCCAGCTGCCAGCCTCGAATAAAGCGGCAACACTTCCATCGCCTGGCGTTGCGATGGCGGGCCGGGTGGATGCCTGCGAAGGTGGGTCTCGACCTCGCGGATTTCGCGCTCACCGGGCAAGAACACCAACACGTCGCCCGGACGCTCGCGCCAGACTTCGTCAATCGCCTGACCAATCGCTTCAGGCAATTCGACCGACTCTTGATTCGCCACGACCTGAGGCGGACGCCACCTGACCTCGACCGGAAATAGCCGCCCCGAAACCTCAATCACGGGAGCCGGTCGGCCTGACGTACCGAAATGCGCCGCAAATCGCTGCGCGTCGATCGTTGCTGAAGTGATGACGAGTCGGAAATTATCGCGACGCTCAACGAGACGTTTGAGGTAGCCGAGCAAGAAGTCGATGTTTAGGCTGCGTTCATGCGCTTCGTCGACAATGATCGTGTCGTATTCGCGCAGCCAGGGGTCGCCCTGCGTTTCTGCCAGCAAGATGCCATCGGTCATCAGCTTGATCGTCGCCCCTGGTTGCAGGCGATCCTGAAACCGGACCTTGTAGCCCACATGTTCACCGGGCGGCGAACCGAGTTCCTCGGCAATCCGTTGCGCGACGGTCACCGCTGCAATCCGTCTGGGCTGGGTATGACCGATCCGCCCCATCTGCCCCCGTCCAGCCAGCGCACAGATTTTGGGGAGCTGCGTGGTTTTGCCTGAGCCAGTTTCACCCGCCACGATCACCACCGGGCACTCACGGATCGCGCGGGCGATCTCCTCGCGACGCAAACTCACTGGCAAAGCCTCTGGGAAAACCAGCGGAGGCAATGGTGCACGCTGCACCGCCGGTCTACGTTCAGAGGGCCCGCGCGGAGCGGTCTCATGCGTAGCGGAACCATGCGTAGCCGATCCGCGCGCAGGGCGAGGCGAAAAACGACGAGGATGGGCGGTGGCAGTCAAGGTGCCAATTATAATCGGAGCCCTTGAACCTCGAGGCGCCATGAGCACCCTGCCATCACCCGCCGATCCGGGCCCCTTCGTCGCATGGCTTCGCGGCGTCGCCCCCTACATCCATGCGTTTCGGGGCCAAACGTTTGTCGTCGCCTTTCCGGGCGAGCTCGTCATTGCGGGTGGGCTCAACGCGCTCGTCCATGATATTTCGCTGCTCACGGCGATGGGCTTGCGCATCGTCGTTGTTCACGGCGCCCGCCCGCAGGTCGAAGAGCAGTTGCGTCTGCGCGGCGCCCCAGCCCATTTTGGCCCCACCGGCATTCGGATCACCGATTCAGTCGCCCTAGAATGTCTGAAGGAGGCCTCGGGCGAAATTCGACTCGACCTGGAAGCCGCATTCTCACAAGGGCTACCCAATACACCCATGGCCTACTCGGCAATGCGCGTCGTGTCAGGCAACCTCGTGGTGGCCCGCCCCCTGGGCGTGATTGGAGGGATCGATTACGCTCAAACCGGTCTTGTGCGCAAGGTTGATACCGAAGCGATCCGATTCATTCTTAATTCGGGTGGCATCGTGTCGCTTTCACCGTTGGGCTACTCACCCACTGGCGAAGCGCTGAACCTGACGATGGAAGATGTGGCCGTGGCAACGGCAGTTGCGCTTGATGCTGAAAAGCTCATCTTTATTGACC
>CAIPGD010000529.1 GCA_903864485.1 uncultured bacterium
CCGCTGATCGCCCGTCCATACCGTGACAATTTGCACAATTAGACGCCAGAACTCTCCCCGCAATCGCAGATTCGGACGCTGTCGGGGCTGGAGCGGATTGGGCGTGGGCCGCCTGAAAGGTCAGAGCCATTCCCAAACCGAAGAATGCGCAAAACAACGAGCTCAGCACAAAATCAAGCTTCAAGCCCCGCTCCATTCTGAACGCCAACAATCTGCGCCGGCGCATCGGTTGGTTTGCATGCATCCTCGAGCGCTCCCTGCGTTCAGGCCGGGACGGTTTCGACACCGCTACGCTCTTCGCCCTCCCCTGCTGGCGGAACGGGTCGCACAACAGGCCCATCAAACGAGAGTTGCACTTTATCGGCCTCGTCAAGATCGACCACCACCTTGCCGCCGGTCAACAAGCGCCCAAACAACAGCTCATCGGCCAGGGCGCGGCGAATCATGTCCTGAATCAGACGATGCATCGGTCGGGCACCCATCAGCGGATCAAAGCCCTTCTTGGCAAGGAAAGCGCGCAGCTTGTCGGTGAAGATCGCCTCAACTTTCTTCTCCTGGAGCTGGTCTTCAAGCTGAATCAGGAACTTGTCGACGACCCGCATGATCACGTCCGGATCGAGCGAGCGGAAGGAGATGATTGCATCAAGCCGATTGCGGAACTCTGGCGTAAACATGCGCTTGATGTCGATCATCTCGTCACCGGCCTGCTTGGTGTTCGAGAACCCAATCGAGCTCTTTTGCAGGGACTCCGCACCGGCGTTCGTCGTCATGATCATGATCACGTTGCGGAAATCCGCCTTGCGACCATTGTTGTCCGTGAGCGTACCGTGGTCCATGACTTGTAGCAGGATATTGAAAATATCCGGGTGAGCCTTCTCGATTTCATCGAGCAGCAACACCGCATGCGGTTTTTTGGTGACCGCCTCAGTGAGCAATCCGCCCTGGTCAAATCCGACATAGCCCGGGGGCGCACCGATCAGGCGCGAGACCGCGTGACGCTCCATGTACTCAGACATGTCAAATCGAATCAGTTCAATACCCAGGTTGAAGGCGAGTTGCTTCGCCACCTCGGTTTTGCCAACGCCGGTTGGGCCAGAAAACAGGAACGCGCCGATCGGTTTTTCAGGCCTACCAAGACCCGAGCGGGCCATTTTGATCGCAGCCGCAAGCGCTTCGATCGCCTGATCCTGACCAAAGACGACGTTCTTGAGATCTCGATCGAGCACCTGCAGCTTCGAGCGATCATCACTCGAGACCGACGCCGGCGGGATGCGGGCGATCTTTGCAACGATATCTTCGATCTCGTTCTTGCCAATGACCTTTTTCTGACGGCTCTTGGGCAGGATGCGCTGGGCTGCACCGGCCTCGTCAATCACGTCAATCGCTTTGTCCGGCAAATGACGGTCGTTAATGTACTTGGCAGCTAATTCAGCCGCAGCCGACAGGGCCGATGCCGAGTACTTAACCCCATGGTGCTCTTCGAACCGTGATTTGAGACCACGCAGAATCTGAACCGTTTGCTCGACGGTCGGTTCATTGACGTCGATCTTCTGGAAACGGCGCGATAGCGCATGGTCTTTCTCGAAGATGCCGCGATACTCGGTGTAAGTCGTCGCGCCAATACACTTGAGTTGACCCGAAGCCAATGCGGGTTTGAGAAGGTTAGACGCATCGAGCGTCCCGCCAGAGGCCGAACCGGCGCCAATTAGCGTGTGAATTTCGTCGATAAACAACACCGCCTGCGGATTGGCCTTTAGTTGCTTGAGGACCGCTTTGAGGCGTTGCTCGAAGTCGCCCCGGTATTTGGTACCGGCGAGCAAAGACCCCATATCTAGGGAAAACACGACGGCCTCGGACAGTACGTCGGGCACATCTTTTTGGGTGATCCGCCAGGCAAGTCCTTCAGCGATTGCGGTCTTGCCGACACCCGCTTCGCCCACCAACAGCGGATTGTTCTTGCGCCGCCGGCACAAGACCTGAATCACCCGCTCCACTTCAGCCTCGCGGCCGATCAGCGGGTCGATGCGCCCTTCTTTCGCTTGCACATTGAG
>CAIPGD010000530.1 GCA_903864485.1 uncultured bacterium
TCGTGTCCCTCGTGTCCCTCGTGTCCCTCGTGGCCAGCGGGCAGCCCTGATTGCCCCGAGCCGATTGACTCAGCCGCACCAAACCTCTCGCCTTCCACCCCAAAAGCCGGTGGCGCTCCCGCACCGTGCCTTTGATCCTGGCCCTCCGGACGCCTGCCCGACCGTCGTCTCCGAAAAGGAGACCGACTACCTGGTCGACGGGGCTCAGTGGACTCCGCGCCCGATTCAGGGCTACGGATTTGATCGCGAGGATCGTGATCATGATCAGGCGGAGAACTCATTCAGATCCTGGCGAAGATTCAACGTGAGAAAACAAATTAACGGGGGCCTCGAGCTGCGGCACACCACCATCCAAGGGCTCTAAAGGCGGCAACTGATCGAGCGATCGGAGCCCAAAATCATCCAGAAACAAGCGTGTGGTCGCCAGAAGCATCGGTCGACCGGGCACATCTCGATGACCGACCGATTCGATCCAGCCACGTTCCTCGAGCGTTCGAACAACGGTCGTTGCCACCGTGACCCCCCGAATCGCTTCAATGTCGCCCCGCGTCACGGGTTGGCGATAGGCGATCACCGCCAGAGTCTCCAACACGGCTCGCGAGTAACGCGGCGGCTTCTCTGGGCGCAACCGTTCCAGCCAGGGCGTCATCTCCGAGCGGGTCTGAAAACGCCACCCACTTGCCACCGAGGTCAATTCGAGACCCCGATCACGCCAGTCATCCCGAAGAATTTCGAGCAACGACCGGATTGTATCGAGCGATGGCACGGTCTCGACGTCGGATTCCGAATCGACAAGCAGACGCCGAAGAGCCGCGATATCGAGCGGCTGTCCGGCGCACAAAAGCACCGTTTCGATCACAATTTTAGCTTGCGCCGTTTGCATCCCTGGGATGGAATTGCAGCGTCGTTCCGGACACCAGAACAAGACGATTTTTGAGAATGGGAACCGGAGGCTTGGACCGAGGAGCCTTTGTCCTAGCCTGTTGAAACCGCGCATCACGCGATTTCTGGTTGCGGGGGTAGGATTTGAACCTACGACCTTCGGGTTATGAGCCCGACGAGCTGCCAGACTGCTCCACCCCGCGTCCGTTAAGTCAGCGAAGATAGCCCCATTCGGTGTCGAGCGCAAGTCGGCTCTCTCCACGCTACACTGCGAACTCGAGGGAGCAATGCTGATCATGAAGTTCTGTTCCGACTGCGGTTCCGCCGTCCAGCTGCGGATTCCCGCCGATGACACCCGCCCGCGCGCCATCTGCGATGCCTGCGGCGTTATTCATTACCGCAACCCCAAGATGGTCGTTGGTACGATCCCAGTTTGGGACGATCAAGTGTTGCTGTGCCGTCGGGCGATCGAGCCTCGTCATGGATTCTGGACGCTACCGGCCGGGTTTCTCGAGCTTGGTGAGACCACCGGTGAAGGGGCTTGCCGCGAAACGGTTGAAGAGGCCGGGGCCAACATCGAGCTCGGTGCTGCGTTCTCGATGATCGACATCCCTCATGTCGAACAGATTCATTTGTTTTACCGAGCGCGTCTGCTCGACCTAGACTTCGCACCAGGCGTCGAAAGCCTTGAAGTCAGGTTGTTTAGTGAAAGTGACATCCCCTGGAAAGATCTGGCATTCAGAACGGTCAGCCAAACGCTGCGCTGGCATTTTGAGGATGTACACGCTGCTAACCACTCCGGCGCCGACATGGGGCCAACCGTACTGCGCGTCAGTTCAATCAACCCGCAACGCGGATGAAGCTGGCCTGGGTCGCCCCGGGGCAAGCCCTACCGTCGCCCCAAACTGCATTGACTGAGCCGCCCGGGCTTGTCGCTGCAGGACTCGACCTCTCGCCCGCCCGACTACTTGAAGCCTATGGGCAAGGCATGTATCCCTGGTACTCCGATGGGCAGCCCGTTCTGTGGTGGTCGCCTGACCCTCGGATGGTCTTATTCCCAGAAGAATTCCGGCTTTCGAATTCACTTAAGCAACGACTTCGCCGGGTTCACCAACGCGGACTCTGGGAATTCACGGTCGACCAAGCGTTTGAGTCCGTCATGCGAGCCTGCGCCGAACCGCGCCCCGATCAAGACGGTACCTGGATTACCGAAGACATCCTGATGGCGTATGTTGGCTTGCACCGCCAAGGAATCGCCCACTCCGTTGAAGTCTGGGCCAGGTCAACGCAGACCCTGATCGCAGGCTTGTACGGCGTTTCGATCGGTCGGATTTTTTTTGGTGAATCGATGTTCACCCGGGCGAGCGATGCCTCCAAGGCCGCTCTGGCCGTCCTTGTGCAGCAGTTGCAAGCCTGGGAATTTGCACTGATTGATTGCCAGCAACAGACCGCGCATTTGGCATCGATGGGTGCGCGCCCTATCGCTCGGGACCATTTTCTGCATATCCTTGCGCAGGCGTCCCGATCACCGGAGCCGGACTGGTCGTCGACCAACCTGAACCCGTCCCTGCCATGACTCATCTCAAGGACCTACCGTTCTCAGCGCTGCAGTTTTATGCAACGGCGCCCTATGCCTGCAGTTACCTGCCTGATCGGCAGGCGCGGTCGCAGGTCGCCACGCCTAGCCACCTGATTCAATCCGAGGTCTATGCCCAATTGGTTCGGGCGGGTTTTCGCCGCAGCGGTGTCTTCACCTACCGCCCGCACTGCGACGGTTGTCGAGCCTGTCTACCGGTTCGGGTTCCCGTCGCGCAGTTTGAGCCCAACCGTAGCCAACGCCGGGCATGGCGTGATCACTCCAATCTAAGCGTACGCGTTGCTGAGCCTGGTTTCTCGGCCGATCACTACCAGCTTTACCTACGCTATCAGGCCAGCCGACACGCCGGCGGCGGTATGGATCAGGACAGCCGAGATCA
>CAIPGD010000531.1 GCA_903864485.1 uncultured bacterium
GCAAGCCCTGCAGGAACTCGGTGAAGGCGTTGCCACCGGACGCATCAAGTATCGCGAGACCGTGGCGGATGGGATCGCTCAAGCGCCAGAGGCCTTTATTGGCCTCTTGAGTGGCCGCAATTTCGGCAAACAACTCGTCAAACTGATCTGAGGCCGACACTGTGACGACCGCAAATTTGACCTCGCACCCCTACGCCGGCGGGATCGCCGTTCTCACCGGCGCTGCCTCCGGATTTGGGCTCGAGGCCGCCCGGCTTGCGCTCAACCACGGGATGCGCGTCGTCATGGCTGATGTCCAGGAAGCCCCATTACACGCAGCGGCTGCAGAGCTCAAAGCGCAAGGGGGCAACGTATTGGCCGTCGTCACGGATGTCGCCAATGCCGGGTCGGTCGATGCGCTCGCCGAGGCGACATTGCGAACGTATGGCGTGCCACAGATCGTTTTCAACAACGCCGGTGTTGCGTCAGGCGGGCTCGTCTGGGAGAACTCCCTGGCAGACTGGCAATGGGTCCTCGGGGTCAACCTGATGGGCGTCGTGCATGGCATCCGCAGTTTCACCCCCCTGATGCTTGACGCGGCGCGCAAGGATTCCGCCTGGCGTGGTCACCTGGTGAATACGGCCTCGATGGCAGGCCTGGTCAGCATGCCTAATTCCGGTATCTATAACGTCAGCAAACATGCGGTAGTGACCCTCACCGAGACGCTGCATCAAGACCTTGCGCTCGTCACCGACCAGGTTCATTGCGCGGTCCTGTGTCCATTTTTCGTGCCCACCGGAATCAGTCAGAGTGACCGCAACCGGCCGAGTCACCTGACCAACACCACATTGACGCAGAGTCAGATCATCAGTCGGGCGATGGGTCAAAAGGCCGTTGCACGGGGCAAAGTGAGCGCCGCCGAAGTGGTTGCGCAGGTCTTCGATGCGCTGCAAGACAATCGCTTTTACATCTACAGCCATCCTCAGGCTCTCCAATCGGTGCGCACCCGGATGAACGACATTCTGGCGCCCCATGCGCCCACGGATGCCTTTATCGACCGACCCGATATCGGTGCACAGTTGCGCGCTGAGCTGGCCAAGGGGGTTCACGGTGATTGAACTCCTGCTCGGGCTGGTGCTGTTTCTGGGCGTTCACTCCCTTCGCGTTTTCGCGCCTGAATGGCGCGCCGGGATGCTCTCAAACCTCGGCGAAAAGAAGTTCAAGGGCCTGGTATCAATCGCTTCGCTGGTGGGTTTTGTGCTCATCATCCACGGCTACGGGCTCGCTCGATTAACCCCTCAGGTGCTGTGGATCCCGCCCGTCGCGACGCGTCACATCGCGGTGTTGCTAATGCTCTTTGCGATGATTTTCCTGGTCGCCACTTACGTCCCAGGCAACCACATCAAACAACGCTTGCATCACCCGATGGTGGTCAGCGTCAAAGTCTGGTCAGTTGCGCACTTACTGGCCAACGGAATGGCTGCAGATGTGGTGTTGTTCGGTAGCTTTTTAGGTTGGGCGGTGCTGGACTTCCGGGCTGCGCGCCAGCGTGATCGGGCCGCACAAGCCGCAACGGTCGAACCCAAGCTGGTTGAAACGAAGCCCGCCACGCTCAGGGCGACGGTCATCACGATCGTGGTCGGAGCTGGACTCTGGCTTGGCTTCCTGACCTACCTGCATCTCAAACTGTTTGGCGTCAGCCCCCTTGGCACGATCAGCACGATCGGGGCAATGGGGTCTTAATTCACTATTGATCTTTGGAGGAGCCTCCTCATGCATCTGACTAAACAACAGCTCGAACAATTTGACCGCGAGGGTTACTTGTTTTTCCCCGGTCAGTTCAGCGCGGAAGAAACCCATGTGTTGACTGAAGCCGTCCCTGAGCTTTACGCGCGACGTGAGGCTTACAACGTTCGCGAAAAAGGCAAAGACGCGGTGCGCACGAATTTCGCGGCGCACCTATATAGCGAGCCCTTTGCGCGGCTCGCACGGCATCCGCGGATGGTGAAACCGGTCGAAGATCTGCTAGGCGAAGCGCTCTACATGCACCAGTTCAAGATCAACGGGAAGATGGCGTTCGAGGGCGATGTGTGGCAATGGCACCAAGACTATGGGACCTGGCTCAATGATGATTTGATGCCGACCGAGCGGGCAATGAACGTTGCCATCTTTCTGGATGATGTGACGGAACATAACGGGCCGCTGATGTTCATTCCCGGCAGCCACAAAAAAGGCGTTGTCGAGGCCAGCCACGACCTGAGTACGACCAGCTATCCGCTATGGGTCGTCGATCACCCGCTGATCAGCCAACTGGTGGAGCGCGCAGGTGGCAAACACGGCGGCATTGTTAGCCCAAAAGGACCGGCCGGATCGATGATCTTGTTCCACTCGTGTCTGGTTCATGCGTCGGGCAGCAACCTGAGCCCGTTTAACCGGGTCGCGGTCTACCTCAGCCTTTGTGCGGTCAGTAATCATATTCGGCGCTATAAGCGACCCGAGTACATTGCGCATCGTGACTTCACCCCGATCGAATGTCTGCCTGATGACTGTCTGACCCGGTCCTATCCGGTTGATTTGCCCTGGAAAGACGGGATGCCCGATAGCGCTCTCGAAACTTCCCTCGACGAAATCGGTGTGACCGCCTGACCATGAGCTTGCACACTCAACTCCTGCAGCGCGCCGCTCAAAATAAGCCGATTCGGGTGGGGCTGATCGGCGCCGGAAAATTCGGTTCGATGTACCTCGCACAGATCCCGCGAACCCCGGGCATCCACCTGGTCGGCATCGCCGATTTGGCGCCGGCTGCCGCACGAACGAATCTGACCCGAGTGGGTTGGGAGGCTCAACGTACCGAGGCACGATCCCTCGACGAAGCGCTACGCGACGGATCAACCCACATTGGCGATGACTGGCGCGCGCTCGTTCAGCACCCCGCCATTGACGTCATTGTTGAATGCACAGGGTCGCCAGTCCATGCGGTCGACCACTGCCTGCTGGCCTTCGAGCACGGCAAACATGTCGTCAATGTGACCGTCGAAGCAGACGCTTTCTGCGGCCCACTACTGGCGCGTCGCGCGGCCGAATCGGGGGTTCTTTACTCGCTCGCCTTTGGTGACCAGCCCGCCTTGATATGCGATTTAGTGGATTGGGCCAGAACCTGCGGCTTCCCGGTCGTTGCTGCGGGGCGCGGTCACAAATGGTTGCCACATTTTTCCGAGTCGACTCCGGACACCGTTTGGGGTAACTACGGCCTGACACCCGAACAGGCAGAGCGCGGCGGACTGAACCCCAAAATGTTCAACAGCTTTCTGGATGGGTCCAAACCATCGATCGAAAGCACTGCGGTTGCCAATGCGACGGGCCTAACAGTCCCAAGTAATGGCCTGCTGTATCCGCCAGCGAGCGTCGAAGACATACCGTTTGTGACGCGTCCGCGCGAGGAAGGCGGCGTGCTCGAGCGCAAGGGCATGGTCGAGGTCATTTCTTCTCTCGAACCAGATGGTCGCAAAATTCCATACGACATTCGGATGGGTGTTTGGGTCACCGTTGAAGGTGAAACCGACTATGTGCGTAATTGTTTCGAGGAGTACAACGCCCACACCGATCCGAGCGGCCGGTACTTCACCCTTTACAAGCGCTGGCACCTGATTGGTCTTGAGGTCGGGCAATCGGTTGCTTCCGTCATGCTCAGGCGCGAGCCCACGGGGGTTGCGAATTGCTGGAATGCCGATGTCGTCGCCACTGCCAAACGCGACCTGCAAGTGGGCGAGTTCCTCGATGGCGAGGGGGGTTACACCGTCTGGGGCAAGTTGTTGCCTGCGAAGACGTCGCGCGCGATGGGCGGACTGCCGCTAGGCCTGGCGCACCAGATCAAAGTCGTTCGCCCGGTCAAAAAAGGCCAGAGTCTTTGTTGGGATGATGTCGCGATGGACACCACGACCCGGGCCTATGCCGTTCGCCGCGAAATGGAAGCCTTGTTTGGCTAGATTTTTGCGCCAGAACAGTCCCTTACACTGGGGAATTCCTGAGGTCCAGATCATGCCCTCAAGCTTGATCTGACTCTTCTTTGAGTCTAGGATGACCCCGAAGCGTGACCGGACTTTCACCGGTAGACGCAGCACCATCAGGTGCGTATCAACATTGGAGACAAGAATGAAACAATTCGTACGCAGCGTCGCTGTCGGCGCGGCGATGGTGGCCGCTGCATTCGGCGTGCAAGCTCAGGTCAAGATCGCTTACGTGGACCCCTTGTCGGGTCTGCAGGCCGCGGTTGGAGAGCATGGCCTCAAGCAATTCCAGTTCTCCGTCGAAACGCTCAATGCAAAAGGCGGCGTTCTCGGTGGTCAGAAGCTCGAAGTGGTGGGCTTTGATAACAAAGGCACCCCCCAGGAAAGTCTGGTTCAGGTGCAAAAAGCCATCGACTCGGGCATCCGCTACATCACTCAGGGCAACGGTTCGGGCGCAGCGATCGCGATCTCTGATTTCGTTAGCAAATATAACGAACGCAATCCTGGGAAAGAGGTTCTGTTTTTTAATTATGCTGCGGTCGACCCCTCGCTGACCAACGAGAAGTGCAGCTACTGGCATTACCGCTGGGACGCCAACTCCGATATCAAGATGGCCGCGCTGACCAACTTCATGAAGAGTAAGGCCGACATCAAGAAGGTCTACATCATCGGTCAGGACTACGCATTCGGGCAGTCGGTGCGAAAAGCGGCGCGCGAAATGCTCGGCGCTAAACGTCCCGATATTCAGATTGTGGGCGATGAACTGCACCCACTCGCCAAGGTCACCGACTTCTCGCCCTACATTGCCAAGATCAAGGCATCGGGCGCCGATTCGGTGATCACCGGCAACTGGGGCAGCGACTTTGCGCTGCTGCTCAAAGCCTCAGCCGATGCGGGCCTTCAGGTCAACTGGTACACCTACTACGCGGGTGGCGCGGGTGGCCCTACGGCAGTCAAGCAAACGGGTCTTGATCATCGCGTCTTCGCAATCACCGAATGGCACTCCAACGTGCCGTCGGCCGAGATGGATGTCTTTGAGGAAGCATTCCTAAAGAAATACGGCGGCCCCAATGGCCAGCGCTGGTGGTATCTGCGGGTGAAGAACCAAATGGAAATGTTCGCGTCAGCGATCAACCAAGCCAAATCAGCAGAGCCCAAAGCAGTCGCCTCTGCGCTTAACTCGATGAAGTTCAAGAATGTGCTTGGCGCGGAGGTGTTCATGCGTCCAACCGATCACTCTTTGTTCCAGGACATGTACATCGCTTCGTTCGGCTCGGGCACGAAAGAGGACGAAGAAAAGACCGGCTGGGGCTGGAAGACCGTTGGTACGATTCCAGCGGCTGATACGGTCATCCCCACGACCTGTCAGATGAAGACGCCTACCTGATTGCAGCGCTCGGCTCCTGCGAAATGGGGCGGTGATCCTGAAGATTCAGGATCCCGCTCCCACCGCGGCGACCATCGATTCCGCTGACTGACGCGACTGTCCCGTGCTCGAACTCGTTATATTTTCCAGCCTGAACGGCCTGCTTTACGGCATGTTGCTGTTTTTGCTGGCTAGCGGATTGACGCTCATTTTCAGCATGATGGGCGTGCTGAATTTTGCCCATGCGAGCTTCTACATGCTGGGCGCCTACTTCGGCTATCAGATCAGCCGTTATGTGGGCTATTGGCCGGGTTTGGTCCTGGCGCCTATCCTCGTCGGCTTCGTCGGGGCACTGATCGAGCGATTCGGACTGCGCACCGTGCACAAATTCGGCCATGTCGCCGAACTCCTCTTCACCTTTGGATTAGCCTTCATCATCGAGGAAGCGGTGCAAATGATCTGGGGCAAGGTGGCCGTCGACTATCGGGTCCCCGAGCTCCTGAATTTCCCTGCTTTTACGCTGTTTGAAACAACCTTCCCAGCCTTCAAAATGTTCATGCTGGTGATGTCGGTCGCGACCTTCCTGGCGCTCTTGACCTTGCTCACCCGAACCCGGGTCGGGCTGATCATCCAAGCGGCCCTTTCGCACCCCAACACGGTTGGCACGCTTGGGCACAACGTTCCGCTGATTTTCATGATGGTGTTCGGCGTTGGCTGCGGACTAGCCGCCCTCGCCGGGGTCATTGCTGGGCCAGCGCTCGTCACTCAACCAGCGATGGCAGCCTCGCTCGGGCCGATCCTGTTCGTCGTCGTCGTCGTCGGTGGACTCGGGTCCCTGCCGGGCGCCTTTGTCGCATCGCTTGCAATTGGGCTGATCCAGACCTTTGCGGTGGCAGTAAACGTCTCCATCGCAGATGTCATGGCGACGGTCGGCATCAAGCTGGATCCCAATTCTTTTGCGGGGGACTTGTGGATGGCCACAGTCGCTCAGGTCGCCCCGATCATCCCCTACCTCCTCCTGGTCCTGGTCCTGATGTTCAGGCCCCAGGGACTGATGGGCAACCGCGACACATGAGGACGCCGTCATGAGGTCGTCGACATGAACGCCCTGACCCGCGCCCTGCCCTGGTTGGGCGGCATCGCGGCTGTCCTGATCCTGCCGCATGTCTTTTCGAGTGGCGCGTCGATTTCGATCATGAGCCTGATCGGATTCGGAATCATTTTTGCGCTCTCGTACAACATCCTGCTCGGCCAAACCGGAATGCTCTCGTTTGGTCATGCGGTTTACTACGGATTGGGGGGCTTCATTACCGCGCATGCGCTCAATATCATCGCGGGCAGCAAGCTGCCGATCCCGCTGCCGATCGTCCCTCTGATTGGAGGCATAGCGGGTCTAGTGTTCGCAGCCCCATTAGGTTGGGTTTCGACCAAGCGGGCGGGGACCGCCTTTTCGATGATTTCACTCGGCGTCGGCGAACTCGTCGCCGCCTGCGCGCTGATCTTGCGTGGTTTCTTTGGCGGCGAGGGTGGGATTTCGACCAGTCGAACCTCGGTCCTGCAAGTGTTTGGCTGGAGCTTCGGGCCGCAGATCCAGGTCTACTACCTGATCTACGCGTGGTGCCTGATCTGTGCCGCACTCATGTACGCCTTCACGCAAACTCCGCTTGGCCGGATCTGTAATGCCGTTCGCGACAATCCGGAACGCGCTGAATTCGTCGGCTACAGCACCCACATGGTTCGTTTTCTGGCCTTTTGCATCGCCGGCTTTTTTGCCGGGGTCGCCGGCGGACTGGCCGCCATTCATTACGAAATCGTCACCTCGGGCGTCGTCGGCGCCGGTCCTTCGGGCTTTGTTCTGCTCATGACCTTTATCGGTGGGGCCGGGTTCTTTATTGGCCCAGTGCTCGGGGCTATTCTGATGAGTGCGATGGAGTCCTTATCGGACATCACCGGAGCGTGGTTGCTCTACCTCGGCATCCTGTTCATTCTGATGGTGATGTTCGCTCCTGGGGGTCTGGCCGGACTCCTTTTCATGCACCGCCCCGCGGCAAACCTTCGTGGCCTCGCAAAACTGGCGCCGGCTTATCTGGTGGCGGCCATTCCTGGTCTAGGACTATTCGCTGGAATCGTTGTTCTCATTGAAACGAGTCATCATGTGCTGGTCAAGTCCTCTGAGGGCATGCAGATGCGCCTGTTGGGACTCGAGTATCAGGCCGATGCACCGCTGACCTGGGCCCTGATCGCGGCCCTGATCGTCGTGACCTTTCTGGCGTTTAGGCGCACCTGGCCATGGGTCGCTTCGGCATGGTCCGAAGCCATCAAACCTGAAGCGCGCTGAAGATGACAAACACATCCGGCGCACCCGGCCTCAAACTCGTCAACCTGCAAAAGTCCTTTGGTGTCACCCCGATTATCCGAGGGGTCGAACTCGAAATACATCGCGGCGAGCGACACGCCATCATCGGGCCCAACGGCGCTGGCAAGTCGACGCTCTTTCACCTCATCAGCGGGCGATTCCCGCTGAGTGCGGGGCAGGTATGGCTCAAAGGCGAGGACATCACGGGGCTCGCACCCTTCGAGATCAACCGCCGTGGGCTTTCGCGCAGCTTTCAGGTCACCAACATTTTCCCGCGCCTGAGCGTATTTGAAAACATTCGGTGCGGCGTACTCTGGTCACTCGGCTACCGGTATTCTTTTTGGCAAGGCATCGAACGCCTGAGGGACGCTCGCGAGCGCGCCGAGGACATCCTCGAGCAAATCAACCTGACTGCGCGCCGTGACATCCCCGCCGGACTGTTGTCCTACGCCGAACAACGATCGCTCGAGATCGGCATCACAGTAGCCGGAGGTGCCGACGTCATCATGCTCGATGAGCCCACGGCCGGGATGAGCAACTCAGAAACCGACTACGCGGTCGAACTAATCCGCAAAGTCAGCGAAGGCAAAACCCTCATCATCGTCGAGCACGATATGGGCGTCGTCTTTGACCTCGCTGACCGGATATCGGTCCTCGTGTATGGCCAAGTGATTGCGACCGATACACCCGAGCGCATCCGCTCCAACGCCGCGGTTCAGGAAGCCTACCTCGGCACCGCTGCCCACGCAGACTCTGAACATGCTTGAAGTCCATGATCTGAATGCCTGGTATGGCAAGAGCCACATCCTGCGTGGCGTGAATTTCAATGTTGGCAATGGCGAAATCGTGTCGCTGCTCGGTCGTAACGGCGTGGGCCGTTCAACGACGATCAAAGCCATCATGGGGGATGTCACCCGCCAGGGGTCGATCCGGTTCAAGGGGCAAGAAATCAGCACCCTCAAGCCCCACGAAATTGCCCGCGCGGGGCTCGGTTATGTCCCCGAAAACCGCGATATTTTTCCGCGTCTGACCGTTCGTGAAAATCTAATTCTTGGGATGAAATCGACCAAGCCATCCAAGCGCTGGAGCATGGAAGACATGTTCGAACTCTTCCCCCGTCTTCGCGAGCGCGCCGAGACGCCGGGGGGCGTGCTCTCTGGGGGCGAACAACAGATGCTGACCATGTGCCGAACGCTCATGGGCGACCCCGATCTCGTCATGATCGATGAGCCGACCGAAGGCCTGGCCCCCAAGATGGTTGAGCTCGTGGGCGAATTACTCGCGCGCATTGCCGAGCGAGGGGTATCGATTCTGCTCGTCGAACAAAAGCTCACGATCGCCCTGCGGATCAGTAAGCGCCTCTACGTCATGGGCCATGGCCAGATCGTCTTTGAGGGCAGCGCCGACGATTTAAAACAGAACGCCGCGATCCGTAAGGAGTGGCTGGAGGTCTAGTGACCCAATCCGCTCAACCTACCCGCAAACCCACCCTCAAACCCACCCTCAAACCCACCCTCAAACCAGCCAGCGCACCAGCATCTGGGCGACGCAGGCAGGTTTCTCGGAGCCTTCGATTTCGACCGTCGCGGTCCAGCTGACCTGAACCCCGCCCTCGACATCGGTGATTCCCGTTAAGGTAAAACGTGCGCGCAAGCGGCTGCCCACACGCACTGGCGTGATGAATCGGACCCGGTCGAGGCCATAATTCAAACCCAGTTTGACGCCCTCGGCACGCAGCAACTGGCCCGAGAACCGCGCCAACAGAGAGAGCGTCAAAAACCCGTGCGCGATCGGAGCACCGTAGGGAGACTCCTCGCGCGCCCGCTCGACATCCACGTGAATCCATTGATGGTCATCGGTCGCATCCGCAAATAGGTTGACCCGGTTTTGATCAATTTCAAACCAGTCGCTGACCGCAATTTCTTCGCCAATCCGGTGGCGCAGGGTTTCAATCGTGAGCATGATTTTCTTTTTTAGGATTGCGGAAGAACGACGACCTTGCCGATGACCTGACGGTTGGCCATCCGCGCGATCGCGTCGGCCGCGCCAGCGAGACCGACCCGCTCCTGAATATCGGGGCGAATCTTGCCTTCCTGAAACCAGCCGACCAAGGTCTTGATATCGTTTTTGAGTAGCGCTGGTTCGCGCCGCATCGCGTCGCCCCAAAAGACGCCGAGGATGGCGCGCTCGCGCAACAGGGCAAGATTGAGCGCAATCTTTGGGATCTCACCCGCCGCAAAACCGACCACCAGATAGCGGCCACGCCAGGCCGTCGCACGCAAGGCGGTTTCGGCCAACGATCCACCGACCGGGTCGTAGACCATATCGACTCCCCGGCGCGCGGTGAGTTCGTCGATGCGGGCCCGCAGATCTTCGGTGCTGTAGTTGATGGTGGTTTGTGCACCATGGGCGCGGCAGAGTTCGAGGCGTTGATCGCTCGAGGCGCCCGCGATCACATTCGCCCCCATCGCTCGCGCAATCTCGATCGCGGCCAGGCCGACGCCCCCAGCGGCGCCTAGAACCAGAAGCGTTTCACCCGCCTGCAATTTGCCGATCGTACGCAAGCCATGAATCGAGGTGCCGTAGGTCAGCATGAAGGATGCACCCGTGTCGAAATCCATCTCGGCCGGCAACGGCATCAACCGAGCCGCCTCGACCAGACACCGTTGGGCAAACGCGCCATAGCCCGGGAAAGCAATCACGCGATCACCGGGCTTGACGTGGGTTACATCCGCTGCAACTTCACGCACGACCCCAGCCAGTTCTGCACCGGGCGAAAACGGCAGCGCGGGCTTCACCTGATAACTACCCTGCACAATCAGGGCATCGGGAAAATTCACCGATGCGGCGTGCACATCAACAACCGCCTGACCGGGTCCGGGATGGGGGTCAGCGACTTCTTCGACCCGAAGTTGATCGATCGGCCCCCAGGCGTGACACATCAGAGCTTGCATATTTTGGGTATCCAATTAACGAGAGGGGCGGGTTGACCACGATTGACCGCAATGCGACGCAAGCGATACCGTGACCACCAAGTTAGAGAACTGTATCGCGAATTTTAAGGAGTGGATTGATGAGCGTGAAAGCCTTGTTTGATTTGACCGGCCGGGTCGCACTGGTCACTGGTGCTTCGCGCGGTCTTGGCCTGCAAATGGCCGAGGCCCTCGGTGAGATGGGCTGCAAACTCGCGATCTGCGCCCGTAAAGCCGCTGAACTTGCTGAGGCGCAAGTAAGGCTCGAGGCTCAGGGTTTCGAGGTCTTGGCCGTCCCCTGCGACTTGAGCCAAGCGGCCAATGTCGCCCCTCTAGTCGACGCCGTACTCGAACGATTTGGAACGATCGATATTCTGGTGAATAACGCGGGCGCCACCTGGGGAGCCCCCACCGCCAACTATCCGGATGAGGCCTGGCGCAAAGTGATGACGCTCAACGTCGACGCCCCCTTTTACCTTTCGCGTGAAGTCGGTCGTCGCGTGATGATCCCAGCCGGTCGCGGCAAGATCATCAACCTCGCATCGATTGCGGGATTGCGGGGCAACCCACCGGGGATGCAAACCATCGCTTACAACACATCCAAAGCCGCGCTGATCAATTTCACCCGCGCGCTGGCGGCCGAGTGGGGCGAATTCGGGATCAATGTGAATGCGATTTGCCCGGGATTCTTTCCCTCAAAAATGGCCAACGCCCTGATCGAAAAGTTTGCCGATTCGTTGATGGCCCGCACACCCCTGCGGCGTATCGGCGGGGACGAGGATCTCAAAGGCGCCGTGGTCTTTCTGGCCAGCGATGCCGCCCGCCACATCACGGGGCAGGCGATCGCCATCGACGGTGGTTCGAGCATCATCTGAGGTCCAAGATCGCCATGAGTCAGTCACAGTCGCGCATGGTGCCGGGTTCGCCCGGTTCGTCGGATTCACCCCATTGGCTGCATTGGCCGCCGGGATTGCCGCGGACCGTTTCAGTGCCAGAAACGGATTTGTACGCCAACGTCGAAATTTCGGCATGGCGGTGGCCCGACAAGCCTTTCATTATTTTTTATGACAGCACTCTGACATTCGCTCAGTTCCGGGACGAATGCGAAGCGCTGGCGGGCTACCTGCAAGGCCCTTGCGGTGTTCGCGCGGGCGATCGGGTCATTCTTTTTCTACAGAATAGTCCGCAATTCATCATCAGTTTTTACGCCATTCTGCGCGCGGGTGCGATCGTGGTTCCGGTCAATCCGATGAACCGAGCCGAGGAACTGGCCCACATGGTTCGCGACTCGGGCTCGACCGTTGCAATCGTTGCCCAAAACCTGTTGGCTGAGGTCGCACCGCTGTCTGCAGAGTCGCTCAAGCACGTAGTGGTGGCGTGTTACTCAGACTATCTGAAGACGCCGACCGATTTGAACGTCCCGGACTTCGTTCGCGAA
>CAIPGD010000532.1 GCA_903864485.1 uncultured bacterium
CCCTTCGGTCATGGGGATAATCCGGATGGGGCTACCCTTCATCGCCTCCTGAAACTCGGCCAAGGTCCCTTTGGCCAGAGGATTTGAGTTGTAGTGCATCGGGATCAGCATTTTGGGCTTGACCCAATTGCGGGCGGCATACGCAGCATCTTCTGGGTCCATCGTGAAATTTCCACCGATGGGCATCATGACCAGATCGGGCTTGTAGTGCTCGCTGATGAACTGCATGTCCGCAAACAGGCCGGTATCGCCCATATGCCAGATTTTGAAACCATTCTCTAATTCAATAATGTAGCCAACGGGTTCGCCCGCGGGGTGCGACTCGGGCTTTCCGGTCGCGGGGTTGGTCCACACGAGTAACGAGGAATGTTCAGCTTTAACGGCTGTCACCTTGATTCCTGGAAACGGTTTGACATGACCGGACTTGTTGAATCGGTGCCCCAGTTCACTCGGGAGAATGCCCAGTGTGATGAGCGGAGTCACCATATCGGCCGGGCCGTACAGGATGGCTTTATTCAGTTTCGCGAGCGCTGGGGCGTCACCAATGTGATCGCCATGCGCGTGCGTCACCAGCAGAAGATCAACTTTCCCGAGGGCGCCAATATCGGTCTTGAAAGGCGCTGGCGTCTTCGGGCCGCCGGTCAGCCATGGATCAATCACGAGAGTCTTGCCGCCCGGCGTCTTGATCCGAAAGCCAGCCTGTCCTAGCCACAAAATTTCCGCTTTCGCTGATGAGGGTACCGAAGAGGAGGATGCTGGCGTTTGCTGAGCCGCCGGAGTTGCGCCCGCCTGCGCTTGCGCGACGCTAAAACCCGACTGCAGTACGAAGAGCGCGCTCGACAGGAGCGCAGTTGCTCCGAGTTGTTTCATGGGGTGCACAGGAGATCTCCGTGAGAGTTCGATGGTGGGCCGCTTGTTAGCGTCGCTTGGTTGCGCCGCTTCGGCATTCTAGAACGAGACGCTGCTGAGGATCTCGTCCTTTCCAATCGGGTCAAGCGAGAAGGTGCGTCCAGAGCCAATGCCCAAGTAGGCGATTGGGTAACAACGTGAATAGTCCCGCAATGATCAATGCGCCGAAGTACAAACCCTGAACGATTCGTTTGTGTTTCTCGATCCGTCCAGTCCTCGCCATGTAGAGCGCGAGGGCCAACATCACGAGTGTGTAGGCTGACAATCCATGAATCCAGGAGAAGTGCCCAGAGACCCTGATCCAAAATGATCCGGCAGCGACGAAGGTCATGAGAACGAACCACACGCGTCCCATCCAGCGGTGCCTCAAGTCGCCTTTACGTCGCATCAAAATAACGGCTCCGAGCGGCAAGGCCAAGCCTGCAGCCATGGCGTGCGCGGAGATCAACGGAGTAAAAAACGCAGCCGGCATCCTAAATTTTCTCGTGTAAAACCCACCTCAACACAGAACCTAAAGGCTCTTGATGTATCGGATGTTCGTTACGGACGGGGTGCGAAGAGACCACGGGCACCGGTTGGTATTGGTTGGGACCCCAGAATGCCTTGCTAAATTTTACGAAGGTACGAGTTATGCCGTGACGGGTTCGGTCACGCAGCGCCACTTGGTCAAGATCGCCTGACCCGATTCGGACAATCGTCTCGGGACAAACTGCCCTAGCCCTACGGGACATGGCTCCGATGCGGCGGCGCAGGTAGCCATTTACGCTGAGAGATGGTCGTCCGCGCTGACTCAGCAGCGTGGGTTTGTGCCGAATTCAGTGGGGTTCCCATGGGGTCGCTGTTCGCATTATTTCGTCATCGGTTGATCGGTTTCGTACGAAACGAGACCGGCGCGCAGGTCGTTGAGTACGCCTTGATCATCGCGCTGGTCTCGATCGCGATTGTGACCGCGTTGCGGGGCGTTGTGGACGATAGTTCATTCACCGGATTCATCGCGCAG
>CAIPGD010000533.1 GCA_903864485.1 uncultured bacterium
CCGCCTTGCTTGACGATCGAGTCGACGACCTGACGCGCAGTGGTCACAGGGATCGCAAAGCCAATCCCCATTGACCCACCTGAGCGCGAGTAAATCGCCGTATTGATCCCCAGCAATCGGCCTCGACTATCAACCAGAGCCCCCCCGGAATTTCCGGGATTAATGGCGGCATCGGTCTGAATGAAGTTCTCAAAAGTGTTGATGCCCAGATGCGTCCTGCCCAAGGCAGAAACGATGCCCATCGTGACGGTGGTCCCAACACCGAACGGGTTGCCGATGGCCAGCACAACATCACCCACCTGCACCCGTTCCAGATCGCCAAAAGCGAGCGTGGGGAGTGCGGTCAAGCCGATCCGCAGCACGGCAAGATCGGTCTCAGGGTCACTGCCAACGACCTGCGCTTTGGCACGACGGCCATCGGCGAGTGCCACTTCGATTTCATCGGCCGCTTCGACGACATGATGGTTTGTCAGCACCAACCCGTCGGACGCAACGATGACGCCCGATCCGAGGCTGGAGACGGGGCGGCGCGCGGGCCCTTGTTCCCCAAAAAATCGCCGAAAACCGGGATCGTTCAGCAGCGGATGATTGGGTATCCGCGCTTCTTTGGTCGTGTAGATATTGACGACCGCCGGAATCGCCGCCCGGGCCGCTTCGCCGTATGAGAGCCAGGGGGCAGATCCGCCGCCAGGCGACTGGGCCGTCGAGTCTGCACCCGAACCGTCGGCGCTCGAGCCTATTGGTGGATTCATGGCGCTCGGCGCGCCCACCATCGACAGTTTGCGTGGCAACCATTCTGGCCGCAGGGTCGCGACCACAAAGATGACTGCGAGCGCTACGGTCACGGTCTGCGCAAAAGTCATCCACAATCGCTTAAGCATGGTGGCGAAACATCCGATCGACGAAGAGGCGGCAGGAATGGCAAAGACGGCAGAGATTCAAAACACGGTTTCTCGAGAGTTGCTATCCAGGACACTCTCCGATTTACTGGAAACGGGGCGCTTCACGGATTATTGCCCGAACGGCCTGCAGGTGGAAGGTAAAGCCCGGATCAGACTGTTGGTTACAGGCGTCACCGCCAGCCTGGCGTTTTTAGAGGCGGCCATCGCCGCCGGTGCCGATGCGGTTCTGGTACACCATGGGTGGTTTTGGCGCGGAGAAGACCCGCGCATCATCGGCATCAAACGGCTGCGCCTCGCCACCGTGCTTCGCGCCGAACTCAATCTATATGGTTACCACCTGCCGCTCGATGCGCACCCGAGCCTTGGTAATAATGCGCAACTGGCTCGTCTGCTCGGCTGGCCAAATGAGCCGAATGCGATCAGCCGGTTTGGCGATCAGGGCATTGGCTGGTGCGCTGACTTACCGCGCCCGACCGAAACCACCACCCTGTGCGACCGTCTAGAGCGGGCGCTGAATCGAACGCCCCTTGCGGTCGGCGCGCTTGACCGACCGATCCGTCGTTTGGCTTGGTGCACAGGCGCTGCGCATTCGATGTTAGCCCAGGCCATCGATGCTGGCGCCGACGCCTTTGTCAGCGGGGAAATTAACGAACCCACCGTCCACCTCGCGCGCGAAGCGGGGGTGATTTATATCGCCGCCGGCCATCATGCGACCGAGCGCTGGGGCGTTCAGGCAGTGGGCGCCGAGATCGCCCGCGCGCTTAATATCGAGCACCGGTTTATCGACGACTCCAACCCGGTCTGAGCGATCGAGCGTCAGGCCGCGGGCTTGTCCGTGGGCTTGTCTTCAGATTTGTCTCCGGCGTCATCGGTGGACTCGTCCGTCGATCCGTCTGGCGAGCGTGACCGCGCGCGGACAAACCCGGCGAGCCAAATCCCCAATTCATAGAGTAGGCAAAGGGGCACGGCGAGCATGAACTGCGACAGCGGGTCAGGCGGCGTCAGGACCGCCGCGACCACAAAGGCGCCGACGATGACGTAGCGGCGAGCCTCGCGCAGCTGTTTTGTCGTGACCATGCCGAGCTTGACCAGAAGCATCTCGACCACGGGCACTTCAAAGGTCAGGCCAAATCCGAAGAAAATGGCGA
>CAIPGD010000534.1 GCA_903864485.1 uncultured bacterium
GAGCGCCGATGTAAAACGCGGGCGACTTGAGGGCTTCCATCAAAGTCATATCGTCAAGCTTCGGATCATGGGTCAGCGCAATCACGGCGCAATGGGGGTCTAGGACCAGTTCGACAGCCAGATCATCTGGCATCGCGTTGCTAAAGGTCGTGCCGGGTACGTCCCAGGTCATGTGGTACTCCTCGCGAGGGTCGCAACAGATCACATCAAAATCGAGCGCCATCGCAATCGGTGCGACGGCTCGTGAAAGCTGCCCTGCCCCAATCATCAGCAGACGCCAACGCGGCCCAAACAAGGCGCGCATGGTTAGGCCATCGAACGTGAACGCATCATCGCGACGGGCCGACTCAATCGTGACATCGCCGGTCTCGAGGACCAGGCGACGCGCGACGAGTTCATGTCGTTCGGTGCGGGCCAATACTTCATCAATCCAGCCGCTGGCCCGCAAGGGCTCCTGCACCAGACGCAAATTGCCCCCGCACGGTAGTCCAAATCGCGCAGCCTCTTCTTTGGTTACGCCGTAGTTCACAAGCGAAGGGCGATCGACGCGCTCACCCACACGCACCCGCTCAATCAAATCATCTTCGACACAACCCCCGCTGACCGAGCCCACGACCAAGCCATCATTGCGCAGCGCCAGAAGCGCACCAGGTGGGCGGGGGGCGGAGCCCCAGGTTTCGATGACGGTCACCAACCAAACCGAGTGTCCTTCATTGAGCCAATCGCGCGCTTGCGCGAGCACTTGCAGATCGAGACTGTCCATCGCCCTCGTTTCCTTTCGAATGAATATTCAGGTCAACCGGCGGACCGGTATTGAGATGGCCGCAACGCCGGCGCTCGAAGCGCTCGTCCCAGGTCAGCCAGACTGGCTAAATTGTGCACCGGTAAAAAACGATCCACATGGGGCATCAGCGCCCGAACCCCAGCGGCCCTGGGCTCAAAGCCTTCAAATCGCAACAAGGGATTGAGCCATACAATTTGATGCGCCATCCGGTGCAGATGCTCCGCCGCTGCTGTCAACTGCCCTTCGCCATCGCGATCGAGTCCGTCTGTGACCAGCAGCACTGCTGCATTTTGGCCAAGTACCCGACGCGCCCAATGCCGGTTGAATTCCTCCAGGCAGGGTCCGATTCGGGTCCCGCCCTTCCAGTCATCGACCTGCTGGTCAGCCAGGCTCATGGCGACATCCGGATCGCGTGAGCGCAGGCAACGCGTGATGTTGGTCAGCCGTGTCCCGAAGGTAAAGGTCTGAACCCGTAAATGGCGTCGGGTGAGTCCGTGCACATAATGTAAAAATAGCCGCGCGTAGCGCTCCATCGAACCCGATATATCGAGCAGTACGACCAGCGGCGGCAGCTCTTTGTGCAACTGCATGAAGGCCGGCGCCAGCACATCGGGCTGACGCGTCATCCGCTGCAAGGTCCGCCGCAAGTTAATCCGGCCGCGTGGCGACGGGGTGAAACGGCGTGTGATCACCGGACTGACCGGCAAGGGCATGCGCTCGGCAAGCACTTTAGCCAAGGCAAATTCGGCTGCAGTCATCGACTCAAAATCGGCCCGTTGCAAGCGCTCCCGTTCCGAGAAACTGAACGTCGTTTCGAACTGGACTTCGTCCTGACCGCTCTGATTGGCGGGGTTCGGCGGCTTGGGCGCTTGGGGTGCGGCGAGCGCTTCGGCCAGACGGTTCGTGCGTTCGCGCTGGACCTGATCACCCCGACCACTGATCTTGGGCAGCATCAGGTACATCAGGCGTTCGAGCA
>CAIPGD010000535.1 GCA_903864485.1 uncultured bacterium
GATCTGCTGCTCGCGTGCCTGTCCGGCCAGACGGCCGCGGGTGATTGCCCCGTCCTGAACTTTGGGCAATGCTTTGGACAATGCTTTGGGCAATGCTTTGCGCAATGGTTTTGGCAATGGCGTCACGTCAATGCGTTCCAGCCTCTTCAGACCACGGGCAGCACGCGCTCGAGGCCGCCGGTGTCGACCGACTTCATGATCGCCTCGAGACTGGCGACGTTTGCCAGCATCTCGGTCGCACTCACTGGATAGGGCTCGACCCCCTGAATCGCCTTCGCGAAGGCTTCCAGATTGGCCGACACGGCCGGATAAGGTTCCCAAAACTGGGACTCCCGCGGCTTTCCGCGCAGCGCGCGAGTGACATCCCACCCGGTCGGATGTTCGGGGTGCGTTCGGTCGCGAACCTCAATCCAACCTTTCGATCCATAAACAGCAAATCGACCTTCAAACGGGGTCGCCAGGATCGCGCTGATCAGCGCATTCGCACCGCCAGGAAACGCCATCATCACGCCCAGCGTGTCGCCATTTTCAAACTGGGAACCCCGCGTAGCGAGTCGCGCCCAGACCGCTTCGGGGCAACCCAGGATGGCCACGGCCAGATCGACCAGGTGAATTCCAGTCGCCGTCAGGGGCCCGACGGGTGCAAAACGTTGACTGAGCCGCCAGTTATCGGGGGGCAGAGCAAAAAACTTGTCCTGACTGAAATTCGCTTCAATCTGGAGAATCGTTCCAAGAGCCCCTTCGGCGATTTCGCGGCGCAGAGCGATCAGCGCAGGCTCGAAGCGTCGTTCGTGTCCGATGCCCAACACCAGGTTGCGCTGCTCACATTCAGTGATCGCGTGCTGCGCATCCGAGAGCGTTAGGCACAAGGGTTTCTCGCAGAACACGTGCTTGCCAGCCCGCGCCGCCAAAACGATCTGCTGCGCATGGCTCTGATGGGGCGTACACAACACCACAGCATCGAGATCGGACCGCGCGGTGAGCTCGTCCGCATCCGAAACGAACTCAAACCCCATCGCCTGCGCGTCGCCAGCGCGTTGTTCGCGCACTGAGGCGGCAGATTCTGCGACTGCATGCAAGGCAAAAAGAGAACTTGAGGCCAGATGGCGACTAATGACCTGCCCCCACCAACCATAGCCAACCACGCCCACTCGAACCGGCTTGAGTGGCTGTCGATCCGGACTCGGTGCCATCTTGTTTATCGCATCCATCACTCGATCCCCAACATTTGAAACACTTGATTGAGCCACAATGTACCTTCCCGATGAACGTTGATCGGCCAACCTCGAAAACAACCGCACCATGAATCACCTGCTTAGCGACCGCGTTCCGTACAGCGCCATCGTCGACCGTCCCCGTCTGAGTGTGCCCAACGACGGCCGTGTGATCGTCTGGATTATTGTCAACGTCGAACACTGGACGATCGAGCGCGCCATGCCGCGCACGGTCCTGAGTCCACCGATGGGACAACCACTTCAGCCCGACCTACCCAACTGGGCATGGCACGAATACGGGATGCGGGTCGGTTTCTGGCGGATTCTGGAGGCACTCCAGAAGCGCGGAATCACGCCAACGATGGCAACCAATGGACTGGTCTGCAAGACTTATCCACGCATCGCCGAAGCGGCCCAAAAACTCGACTGGGAATTCATGGGGCACGGCTATCTGCAGGGCCCGATGCACAAACTTCCCGATCAGCTTGAGTCGATTCAGGCCACCATTGATGCCATCAAATCGTTCACGGGGATTGCGCCCGTTGGCTGGGAAAGCCCTGGCCTGACCGAAACCGAGACCACCATCGACCACCTGGCCCAGGCCGGAATCGAATACGTGGCGGACTGGGTACTTGATGATCAGCCGGTCTGGATCCATGCGAACCCCCGACCGGTCCTGTCGGTGCCCTACACCGTCGAAATCAATGACATTCCAATGATGCTCCTGCAGCAGAACCGCTCGGAGGAGATGTTGATGCGCGGGATCGATCAGTTCGACCGACTATGGCGCGAAGGCGCAACCCATCCGCGCGTCATGGCGATCAGCGTTCACCCATATGTCACCGGCGTTCCGCACCGGATCGATTACTTCGAAAAACTGCTTGACCATATCCAGGGTTCATCGGGCGCCCAAATCTGGACCGGGCAGGCGATCTCGAACTGGTACCGCGAACAGGTGCCCGCCCCTTCAACTCCGACTGGGGGCCGCTAAAACTACTTGGCAAGCGCTGCGCCAAACAGCCCTGTCGGGCGAACCAGCAAAATCAGCAACATCATCGCGAATGGAGCCATAACGGCGAGCGGAGCGTAGATCAGCGAACCGATCGACACCACCTGCC
>CAIPGD010000536.1 GCA_903864485.1 uncultured bacterium
GTAGGCCTCGTGGTACTCGGCCACACGGGCTTGCGCCTCAATCAGCGCGATCGCATCGGAGGCGACATGAAGATCGGCGCCATCGACGAGACCAGCTGGGTCTACCCCCCCTGCCCCCATCCCTGGGCCCACCCCGGGACCGACCGCTGCGCCGACTCCTGGGCCCGCCGCAGCATCCGACGGAGCCGAGGCGACTGGAGGCGCAGTTGCCCCGGCGCCAGACGGCGATGGCGATGGCGATGCCGAAGGCTCGTGTTGTGGCAACTCGGGATCTGAAGCTGAGCGGGGATTGACCATGGATTTTGTATCCTATTTCTAAAACTGGGCCTAATCTGAGGGCGAGTTTGGGGGTTTCAAGTCCCCCATCGCAAAACCAACACAGACTCGGCGCACACGAGGGACGCTGGTCTGCGATAGCATCAAAACCTGCCCTTTAGCCTGCCCGAAAGTGCCCACCGCCGCGAGGAGAACATCCATTGATCGTCAAGCAAATCTGGACCGCCAACGCGTATCGCAATTTTAATTACCTGATCGCTTGCAGCGAAACCGGTGAGGCGATTGCAATCGATCCACTCGACAGCGCCCAGTGCCTTCAAGTGGCGCGCGAAGCAGGGTGGGAGATCACGCAGATTCTTAATACCCACGAGCACCATGACCACACCGGGGGCAATCAGGCGGTGGTCGATCAAACGGGGGCCAAGGTTTTGGCCCATGCCCGCGCAAAAGGCAAAATACCGGGGCTATCGCGCGGCCTGGTCGCGGGCGATATCGTGCGGGTCGGGAAGACCGTCGAGCTTGAGGCGCTGGATACGCCTGGCCATACGATGTGCCACATTTGCTTGCGAGCCCACGGGCAACAATCCGCGATCTTTACTGGGGACACGCTCTTCAATGCCGGCGCTGGCAATTGCCATAACGGTGGTGACCCGCAGTCGCTCTACAACACCTTTGCCGAGCAACTCGAAAAGCTGCCCCCAGAAACTCGGGTCTACCCTGGTCATGATTATGCGGAGAACAATCTGCGGTTCACCTTAGACCGGGAGCCGGACAACGAAAAAGCCGCAGACTTACTTGATCAGTTGACGGGTCAGGATCCGGCGAACGCCCACGTCAGCACGATCGCAGAAGAACGCGAAGTGAATACGTTCTTTCGATTGAGAAGCCCGTCGGTGATTGCTCAATTACGCGAGCGCTTTCCAGACCTGCCTGAGCATCCCGATCCGCGCACCGTTTTCATCAAGCTCCGGGAACTGCGCAACAGTTGGTGATGGTGCCAAACGCCGGAAAACCCTAGGCCAGCGCGCCTAGTGCAATTGCGCGCTGGGCAGCAGCGGCGCGTTCGGCAGCATCGGCGGCTTCTAAGGCTGAATCGGGCTTCGTAATGTCCCATCCGCCGGTATGTCGCTCGACCAAGCCGACAAGCGTCTCGACCATCGCGGGCGAGTCATTCAGGCAGGGCAGGTAGTTGAACTCTTTTCCACCTGCGTTGAGAAATGCGTCGCGCGCTTCCTGGGCGATTTCTTCGAGGGTCTCGAGACAATCCGACACAAACCCCGGGCAGACGATATCGACCCGTCCGACCCCCTGCCGGGCCAGGGCCTCGAGCGTCGGCTCGGTATAGGGCTCGAGCCAGGCAGCCCGGCCAAAGCGGGACTGGAACGTAATCGTCCACTGATCTTGGGTCAAGCCAAGACGCTGCGCGAGCAAGCGCGCCGTTTTGTGACACTCACAGTGATAAGGGTCACCCTCCATGAGCGTGCGATGCGGCACCCCATGGAAGCTCATTACCAGCCGGTCGGGCCGACCTTTTTCATCCCATGCCAGGCGAATATTGGCGGCGAGGGCCTCGAGGTAAGCGGCATCGTCATGAAAATTCCGTATCAACCGGAGCTCCGGCAAATTACGCCATGACTGGAGCTCGCGGGCGATTTCATCGAAAACGGTTCCGGTGGTCGCACCCGCGTACTGCGGATACATCGGCAACACGAGCAACCGTTGCAGGTTGCGGTCGCGCAAGGACCGCATTACGCTGCTCATCGACGGGTTGCCATACCGCATGGCCATTGCCACCTCGACCGCATGGCCGCGGGCATTGAGTGCGGCCTGCAAACCCCGCGACTGGCGGTCCGTGTGGACTCGCAACGGTGAGCCCTCGGGCAGCCAGACGGATGCGTACTTGGCCGCGGATTTGGCGGGGCGGGTTCGCAAAATCACGCCATGGAGCAACGGCTGCCAAACGATCGACGGGATCTCGACGACTCGGGGATCTGACAGAAATTGCGCCAAATAACGACGCAAGGCCGATGCGGTGGGCTCGTCAGGGGTCCCGAGCTGCACCATCAGGACCGCCGTCAACGGCGGTTGTCCATGGGCGAACTGTTTCGGCGAAGAAAATCTGGGCATGAAGCAAAAAGCCTATTGAGCGCCGGGACTCAGTTAGACGCGCTCAGCGCGGTCGAAACAAGGCGGGCTGTGATGTCGACAATCGGAATCACCCGTTCGTAGTCCATGCGGGTTGGGCCAATGACCCCGAGCGTACCCACGACGCGACCATCCACGAGATAAGGCGCAGTCACCACACTCATCTGCTCCATTGGAACAAGATCGGATTCGCCTCCAATGAAGATCTGAACCCCCGACGCGCGCCCTGATGCATCCATGAGCTGAATCAAACGCGTTTTTTGCTCGAACAAATCGAACAGCGACCGCAGCCGATCCATATCCGCGGTCAATTCGGTCACACCGATCAGGTTTCGCTCGCCAAAAATAACAACATCGTCGGGATGATTCAGCATTTCGCCACTAGCGGTTACAGCCCGTTGCATCAAAACCCCAATGTCATCGCGCAGTGCGGAGAGTTCGGCCGAGAGGGTACCTTGAATTGAGCGAAAGTCCTGCCCCGCGAAGTGGGCATTAATGATGTTGGCGGCCTCAATGAGCTGAGCCGGAGAGTAATCGCGCTCTGTCGCCAGAATTCGGTTCTGGACGTCGCCATCAGGGGTCACCAAAACCAGTAGGGTCCGTTTGTCGCCTAGACGGATGAACTCCACCTGACGAAACACCGAAGCCCGCCTCGGGGTCTGCACCACGCCCGCAAAATGAGAGAGGCTCGAGAGCAACTGCGCTGCACTGGCCAATACACGCTGTGGCTGATCGACCTGAAGCTGGCCCTGCATCGCCTCGGTATCTTCAAGCCCCAGGGGCTGGACCGTCACCATGGTGTCGACAAAGAGTCGGTAACCGCGTGCGGTCGGGATCCGCCCCGAAGAAGTATGCGGACTGACGATCAGTCCAAGCTCCTCGAGATCAGACATCACGTTACGGACGGTCGCGGGAGACAGGTCAAGTCCTGACCAGCGCGAAAGGGTCCGTGAGCCGACAGGCTGACCTTCAGCGATGTGTCGCTCAACGAGCGTTTTGAGTAGAGTGCGAGCGCGGCGATCCAACATAGATGTTGATTCTAGTGCGCCCGCGCCAGTGTGGTGTAATCGGAGCTATGGGAGCATTTCAAACGGTGGCCTTGGTGGGACGGTTTCGCTCAAGCGGAATCGAGCAAACCCTTGACCGGATTGAAATTTTTCTCCGGGAACGCGGGCTGGAAGTTTTCCGGCCAGCCGGCAGCGCCGAGCACGCAAGTGACGTTAAATCGATCGTCCATCGGTCTGGCTCGACCACGGAACCGCCCATTGACCTGGCGATCGTGGTCGGCGGCGATGGCACGATGCTGGGTATCGCGCGGGAACTCGCACCCTGGAGCGTGCCCGTGATCGGGATCAATCATGGTCGACTCGGGTTCATGACGGACATTCCGCTCGACCGATGGACGGAGGCCCTGGCGGCAATTCTCGACGGCCACTATGAGGCAGAGGAGCGCACGCTGCTCGACGCATGCGTTCTGCGCGACCCGGATTCGTCGATCCCGTTTGCGGCACGGGCCCTGAACGATGTCGTCATCGGCCGAGGCTTAGTTGGGCGCATGATCGAACTCAATGTCGAGGTCGATGGCAAGTTCATGTACACACAACGTGCAGATGGACTGATCATTGCCACGCCGACTGGTTCAACCGCGTATGCGTTATCGGCCAACGGCCCGATCCTGCATCCGCAACTGAACGGAATCGTGTTGGTCCCGGTGGCCCCGCAAGCGCTCTCGAACCGCCCCATCGTGCTGCCGGATACTTGCAAGGTGACTGTGCGAATTGGCGATGAGACCGATGCGCGGGTGAATTGCGATATGCAGACTTTCTCGGATCTGCACCCCGGCGACCGGATTGTGATTGAGCGCTCGGCGCATCGAATCCGCTTTCTACACCCAAGTGGGTATAGCTATTTCGCGACCTTGCGCGGCAAACTGGCGTGGCAAGCTCTCCCGGTGCTCACCGCCCGCCCCCCGTCGCCCTGACTCGCTAAAACGCCCCAGAGAACCTCATGCTCCGCACACTTCGATTGCGCGACATTGTTCTGGTCGAAGTGGCTGAAATTGAATTTGGTCCGGGTTTCAACGTGCTCTCGGGCGAAACCGGAGCCGGCAAATCGATCTTGCTCGATGCACTCGGCCTCGCGCTCGGACATCGTGCGGATGCCAAGCTCGTGCGGGAAGGTTGCGCGCGCGCCGACGTGGTGGCTGAATTCGCAAGTCACGAGGGGCTCGATGCTTGGCTTGCCGAGCGCGAGATCGCCGGCGACCCGGGCACAGTCCTGTTAAGGCGAGTGCTCGAAAGTGACGGTCGGTCGCGGGCCTTCGTCAATGGTCAACCCGTGCCGGCGACATTACTGCGCGAGACAGGCGAACAACTGCTGGATATCCATGGGCAACATGCGCATCAGCGTTTGCTGACTGGATCGGCTCAGCGCGCGCTCCTGGATGCTTTTGCCGGAATTGAAGCAGAGGTCTTGCGCTTGCAGAACTGCTGGGCCACCTGGCAGGACGCCGAATCCGTGCTGGCGAACGCTCGCGAAGCAGGCGACCAAATCCAGCAGGACCGTGAGCGGCTGAATTGGCAAATCGATGAACTCGCTGCATTAAAACTGGCCCCGGACGAATGGCAGGAACTCGAGACCGAGCAGAAGCGCCTGGCGCATGCAGCGGCCCTGATTGAAGGGGCTCGTGGCGCGGCCGAAGCCCTGCAAGAAGATGATTCCGCCATCAATCGGCAACTTTCCCGTTTAGTAGCGCGTCTTCGCCCTCTGGCGCTGATCGACCCCACGTTGACGCCCCCTCTCGAACTTCTGGAAGGGGCTGCGATTCAGGCTGCCGAGGCAGCGGGCGCACTGTCTCACTATGCTGACCGGATTGATCTGGATCCTGAACGACTGGCGGAGGTCGACCGTCGACTTGGGGCGATTCATACCGCGGCCCGCAAGTATCGACTCTCTCCTGAGGATCTGACGGTCGAACTGAATCGACTCCAGGAGCGCCTGATCGAACTGGACCGCTCGGTCGATCTCAAGGGCCTTCAAGAGGCAGCCGATCGCGCACGGCAGCAATACGATCAATTAGCGCTAAACATCGGCGTGGCCCGACGCGAGGCGGGCGGGCGTCTTGCGGCCGCAGTTAGCAGCGGAATCGCTGGACTTGGCATGGCCAGCAGTCGCTTCGAAGTCGCAATCGATTCAGCAGACCCCGGCCCCGCGGGGACCGAACGCGTCGAGTTCCAGATTGCCGGGCACAGCGCGAGTGCGCCCCGACCACTGGCCAAAGTCGGATCGGGCGGCGAACTGTCCCGAGTGGGTCTGGCGATTACGGTCGCGGCCGCGACTACCCAACCGGTTGGAACCCTCGTCTTCGATGAGGCCGACAGCGGCGTCGGCGGCGCGGTCGCTGAACTAATTGGCCGGCTGATGCGTCGCCTGGGCGAAGTGCGTCAAGTGCTGTGCGTCACCCACCTTCCGCAGGTGGCAGCGCGTGCGCATCAACACTTTGAAGTGATTAAGCGAACGGCCGATGGCCGACCGTTGACCTCGGTCCATGCGCTCGATGAGGACGCGCGGATCGAAGAAATCGCCCGCATGCTGGGGGGCGTTGAAATCACAGCCACGACTCGAAGTCACGCCCGCGAGTTACTGGCCCCCTGAACTAGCCCTCTGAATTAGCCCTCTGAACTAGCCCTCGGAAGCCCCGACCGGAAGCGCGCCGGCGCCAAGACGGTGTTGGCAATCGGGTTTGACGCACACGGCATACAGCGACAGGGCGTGGTCCTGAAGCTCAAAACCGCGTTCAGTGGCAATGTGCTGTTGACGCTCCTCGATCTGCGGATCGTAAAACTCTTCGACATGTCCACAGGTCACACAAACAAGATGGTCGTGATGACCACCCTCCTGAAGCTCAAAGACGGCCTTGCCTGCCTCAAAATGGCTGCGCGTTAAGAGACCCGCTTGCTCAAATTGGGTCAGCACACGGTAGACCGTTGCCAGACCAATATCCTGTCTCTCGCCAACCAGCACGCGGTAGACATCCTCAGCCGTGAGATGGCGACGATCACTGCGCTGGAAAACCTCGAGGATCGTGCGCCGCGGCACGGTTGCTTTGAGCCCGAGATTTTTCAATTCGTTAGAGCCAGTCATTCGGACACCAAGGATTGGGTTTGAGTCAACATTCGCATTCCACTCAGAGTCCGTATGATAGGCAGTCATTGCTTCGGATTGGTGAGACCCGTGTTCTTGCGCGACTTGATTCCTCATAAAATCAGTAATAGCTGCAGCCTGGCATTGGCGCTCGGAGTTGCCCTGTGCTCTGGCGCCTGTTCGCCTATGCTGCCCTCGCTGCCATCCCTGCCGTCAGTCCCGAGCCTGGCCGGCCTGACCGACAGCAGTGTGTTTAAACCCTTCCGGCTCGATATCGCGCAGGGAAACTACCTGACCAACGACACCCTTGAGCGGGTTCGGCCCGGCATGCGACGGCAGGACGTTCGGTTTGTGTTGGGTAGTCCGCTGTTGCTTGATCCATTCCATCCCAATCGGTGGGACTACATCTTTCGCTTTCAACGCGGAACGGGAGAATCCGTCACCCGCCGCGTCACGATTCACTTTGACGGTGACCGGGTCGAACGGATCGACGCTGACGCGCTCCCGGCCCGCGACGAAGCCAATGATCCCGCTCTGCCGCGCAACCGGCGCAGCTAAGTTTTAAAGGGTTGGAGGGCCGCACCCATGATGCACATTGCGATTGCCGGAGCCGCCGGAAGAATGGGTCGAATGCTCATTGAAGCGGTTCTGAACGCCCCCGACGCCCAACTGTCCGGCGCCCTCGAGGTCAGTGGGTGCCCCGCGCTCGGTCGAGATGCGGGCGAGTTTATGGGCCGAGAGACTGGGGTCATGTTGACCGATGCGACTGAGGCCCCAGACCTCGCACTGGCCAATACCAATGTGCTGATTGACTTTACCCGACCGGCGGCAACTCTCGCGCATCTCGAATACTGTCTGCCGCGTCAGATCGGCATGGTGATTGGTACGACTGGGTTTGATCCTGATCAGCGGGCACAAATTGCCGAGGCGGCCGAACAGATCCCGATCGTGTGTGCGCCCAATATGAGCGTTGGCGTGAATGCCACGCTCAAGCTCCTGGAACTGGCCGCAAAAATTCTGTCCGCCGATTACGACATTGAAGTGATCGAGGCGCACCATCGACACAAGGTTGATGCCCCATCCGGCACCGCACTCGCGATGGGCGAGGCAATCGCGCGGACCTTGGGGCACGAGTTGTCAGACGTCGCCCTGTTTGCCCGCGAAGGCATGACCGGGGAGCGCGTCAATGGGACGATCGGCTTTTCAACGATCCGCGGTGGCGACATTGTCGGCGACCACACCGTTCTTTTCTGTGGCTCCGGCGAGCGGGTCGAAATCACCCATCGCTCGTCGAGCCGGATGAACTATGCCCTGGGGAGCCTGCGGGCCTGCCGATTCTTGATGGGGCACAAATCCGGTTTATTTGATATGCAGGACGTCCTGGGTCTGCGTTGATCTAAACCGGGCGCGGCTTAACGTCCGGCCACCAGCGCATGGCGACCGTCGACTACAACCCGACGCCAGGGTACGGCATAGGCAGCCGCGAGGATCTGCGGCTGCAAGATTCTCTCAACCGGGCCGTGCGCGGCCGATCCGTCGACCGCAATCACAATCGCATGGGTGCAATGCCCCAAGACCCAGTCCGGATCATGCGCCGTGATCACGACGAGTCGCCCCTGCCCGGCCTCAGCAGCAAAGGCATCGGCCAGTCGCAAACGCTCTCTCGGGTCTTGATGGGCCAGTGGCTCGTCAAGCAGTAGGGCATCCGCATCACTCGCGAGCGCGAATGCCACCCAGGCGCGCTGTCGTTCACCACTTGAGAGGGTGGACCAACGCCGATCGGCAAATTCAGCAAGCCCCATAGCCAGAAGCGCGGCATCCACCCGTGCCCCGAGTGATCCAATGCGCGCGACCCGGGACCGTACCGTTTCATCGAACGGCTCAGGCACCACAGTGGGCAAGAACGCACAATGTTTGGCCCAAGCCTGCGCATTGAGCTTGGTCGAGCCAACCCCGGACCATTCGAGCATGCCAGTGACCGGTGCATGAAGACCCGCCAAGGTCCGGAGCAAGGTCGTCTTGCCGGCTCCATTGGCACCCAGAACGCCCCAGCGCTCGCCGGCACTGAGCGTAAGGTCAACTGGAAGCAGGCGGCGCGAACCGGCCGCTGCGACCAAGCCGCGGGCCATCACGATCGGCGTTCCAGGCAGGTACCAGCGCCCCGCTCTTGATTCACGCGGCAGGCCATGCGTGTCCACATCCCGGGGCGCAATCAAGGTTCCCGTTGCAGCCCCTTGAAGCATTGGCTGTCCGGGCGTCGAGTCGGACCGCGGCTGGATAGCCACAGTGCCCGAGCGCTGAACGTTTGCGCCGGGCGGTGGTGGCTCAGCGGGCCGGGCTCTCGGCATGACCCCAGCCAGGTGCCCGGAATCAATCCGGTGCATCGCGCGAACAGCATGTAAGAACGCCTCAATATCGTCGGGCGTCGCCGACGGGCCCGGTGGGCGCAGACCACCGGCCATGGCACCACCAGGCAACACAACGCCGCCTGCAGTCCCTTCGCCAGGCCGCTCCGGGACGACGCCCCGCCAACCTGGGGCCGGCTGTGAGCGGACGGTCTGAGAACTCGAAGGCTGCGCACCTCCTAACTGCAAACCTGCCCCCTGCTGCGACGGGGGCTGAGATGTGGGCCGCGCCGCGGCCGCGCGGGGTCGTGCATAAGTCGGCTCTTCCAGAGCACCAGGCCCCGGTGTGCGGGTGGCCCCGTCGCGCGGGCCGAACGCCTCCATTGGATCCCAGTCTTGATTCAAGAGCGGTTTTGGCTCAGCAGAGGTTGCCGAAGATCCTGCTGAAGACGCAGGCTCAGGTGCTGATTCGGCACCACCCCGCCCCCCCCGGTCGTCGCCTTGAGCGCCATCGCTGTCTTTCTGACGATCACGACTAAATGGCCAGATCATCGAGACCCCCGAATCAGTTGGTGCAACAGAACGGGAACCCCGATCAGCGCGGTAAACACTCCGACAGGCAACAATTGCGGCGCGGCCAATGTGCGCGCGCAGGCATCTGCCAGCATGACCACCGAAGCCCCAAGCGCGGCTGCCCCCGGGAGGGCAATCCGTGCATCAGCACCGAACAGACGGCGCGCAATATGGGGGGCGGCGAAACCGACGAAACCAATGGCACCGACATTCGCCACCGCAATGGCGGTCGCAAATGCGGCAAGTGCCACAGTCCGCATTCGCGCAGCTGAGGCATCCACGCCAAGATCTCGCGCAATCGCATCGCCCCAGGCAATTGCATCAATCGCCCTCGCATCCAGGCAGGCCCAAAGTAAGGCAAGCAGGGCAGCGACCAGAAGTCCCACCAAACGCCACCCCTCAACCCCACCGAGATCGCCCAAAAGCCAAAAGATCATGCCGCGCAGCTCTGAATCATCGGCCATCGCGAGCACCACATTGGTCGCGGCACCAAACAAGGCCCCCGCTGCAACCCCAACCAACACCACGCGTTGCTCATCGAACCCCCGCCGAGCCCCCGCAAACGCGGCCACCAACAAAATGGCAACCAGTGCGCCGCCGAATGCCGCCAGCTCAACACCCGGCGCCGGGATTTTGAACGCCATTGCCAAGACGGCTGCAAGGCCAGCGCCGCCTGCAGTTCCGAGCAAATAAGGATCCGCCAGTGGATTGCGTAACACCGACTGCATGCCCGCCCCTGATAAGGCCAGCAGCGTTCCGACTGCAGCCCCGGTCGCTACGCGGGGTACGCGAATCTCCCACCAAAGCGTCCACGCATCGGGGCCGAGGGTATGGAGCAGCCCAGTGCTGCCAACCCAGGTCGAACCCGCAAAGGCGGCCAGCACAATGACCAGCGCCAGAATGATTCGCCACACCATCAGCGCGCCCCCTCCGGCGAGTGGCCTGCGGTGTTGCGAGCCACGTTGCGAATGGCGTCACACAGCCGTTCAACGCCATCCAGCACCCTCGGCGTCGGGCGCTGCAACAATTCTGGGGCAATCGCAACCACAACCGGCGCGGGAGCGATCCAGCGATTTCGCCACCGCTCAAGCGACTCACCCCCCGGCGCATCAGCCGTCGAGCCATCCCCTAAGACAACAAGCTGCGGCCTCGCTGCCCGCACGGCCTCAGGATCGACTTGGCGGGCCGCTAACGCCTCATGTCCAAAGACATTCTGACCACCGCAAAATCGGATGGCGTCACCAATCAGATCGCGGTTGGAGACCGTGATCAGCGGTCTGGCCCAGACCTGATAAAACACCCGGACCTTAGGCCCCTGCGCGACCCCTGTACGCAGGGCACCCATGCGATGCGCAAAGTGGTCCGCTTCGAGGCTAGCCGCTTCAGGCTCACCGACTAGACGCCCCAGTTGCCGCAGGGCTTGCGGGATCGCATCAAGTCGAGCTGGCTCAGAGACCCATACCGGCGCGACCCGGGCAATCGATTCGCGTTGTTCCGCGCGCAAGCCCGCCCCCCAGATCAGAACGAGGTCGGGCGCAGCACCCTTTAGCGCCTCAAGGTCAGTGCGCGGCCATGCTGAGACACGGGGCAGCTGAGTCGCAGCCGCCGGAAAATCACTGGCCGGGTCGACAGCGACGACCCGAGAGCCTGCTCCCGCCGCGAACAACAGTTCGGTAGTGTGCGGCGCCAGAGAGACGATCCGCTCTGGCCTTGCAACAAGCTTCAGCGACTGACCGTGGTCATCCACCGGAGCGGAATCCGACCGCGTCGCGGCCATCAGAACGGTAGACGCCCCCCCAACCACCAACATTGTCAGGGCTTGGATCAGCAGGGATGTGAACGCAACGGTCATGCTGCGGATGTTACCGCGATGCGACCGCAGCCAAGTCCTGTCGAAGCCTCAGAAGCCGCGCTCTAGCGAGAACATCACCGTCCGTCCGCTTTGTGGGTAGACCGAGGGCGACGCCGGGAATCCGCCGAGAATTCCATAATCAAAGTAACGTCGGTCTAGCAGATTGCCGATCTTGAGTGCCGCCAGCCATTGGCCCATGCGCTGGGATGCTTTGATATCAACCAGTGTGTAGGACGGCATGGACTCAAATTCGTTGGCCTGATCATTGTCAAAACGCTGGCGGCCCGTGTGTCGGGCGGCCAATGAAAGTCGAGTACCTTCCGCGGGCGTCCAGACCGCCGACACCTTGAGAGCCAACCGAGGCACCAACGGCACTTCGCGACCGCTTACGGGAACGCCCCCCACCTCGCCGCCCCGAAAACGCGCGTCGAGTCTCGTGACCCCGGCGCTGAGGTCAAGTTGGGCCTTGGGCTGGAAACTTCCCTCTAACTCGAGACCGGCACGTTGCGTGGGCGGCAGATTGACGTTGCTAAACGCCGGCGCGTAGTAATGAATTTCATGATTAAGGTCATTGCGAAACACGCTCAATCTCACACCCGCCCCCGCCTTGCGCCACTGGACCCCAATCTCCCGATCAGTCGACGTTTGGGGTACCAATAAGCGGGCCGTCGGCAGTTGCTGTGGATCGCTTGGAAAAAAGTACGTCAGCTCATCCACCGTGGCGATTCGAAAACTACGGCCGCCCCGTGCATACACATCAAACCCTGCCCCAAGCGGCTGGCGCACCCCAAGGCTTGAAGCGGTCACCCAATGTGCGCCCGCCACCGACAACGAGGGCGTGAGTTGATCCCTGATTTCGTCGTCAACCCGCTGCCTACGCAGTCCTGCCGTCAACGAAAGTCCTTGGGCCAAGGCCGCTCGATGTTGCAGATAGAGCCCCTGGGACTGTTGCGTGGCCGAGGTCTGAACCCAAGGGCTGTCGAGCATTTCTGCAGAATTTGCCCCACGGGTGGCATAGCGCCACGACTCGGTGTCGAGCCCAAATACGGTCTCATGCTGGATGCCTCTGGCAGACCAAGTACCGCGCAACCGAGGCGTGAACGAAAGCGTTCGCCGATCACGCACCGAGTAGTAATCAAACTGGCGATAGTCCGATACAACCCGGCCCTCGCGATGCGCGAGTTCGGCCTCAAATTCAAGCGACGACGTCCGCCACGCACCGGCGAGCGCGAGCCGGTAGTCTTCGCGCTGGGCATGGTCCTTGGGCGTCGAGGTACCTCTTGGATCCGACTTGAATTGGTCGAGGCTCCTCGCACCCGGCAGGCCGAGTTGTTGCGACTCGGCCCCGAGGCGCAGCGCAAGAAAACCTCGGTCAAACAACGTGCGTAGTTCGCCGCCCACATTGCGCTGGCGCAATGCATTGTTCTCCCGCCAGTTGGCGGTATCGAGGGCGCTCGCATCGACTTGGAACCGCACTTGCCCGTCACTGGCCCCGGTCGATGCACGCAGCTCTCGGGTATCCAGGGATCCGACAACCAGCGCTGCGCTGCTTTTTGAAGCGTCTGACGGGGCCTGGTTACTGGTGTTCGCGCTCGCCCGCGTGATGATCTGAATCGTGCCGCCGGTGGCCCCGCCACCGTACAAGACCGAGCCCGATCCACGCAAAATCTCGATTCGCTCAATGCTGGCCAGGGGAATGGCGCTCAGGCGGGTACTCGCCAACTCATTTTCGTTCAGGCGGCGGCCGTCCAACAGAATCAGGGTGTTTTGGTCACCCGTGATCCCGAAACCTCGAAGATCGATCTGACGGTCTGGCGATCCGGCATTGTCGCGCACTTGAATACCGACCTGCTGGCCCAAAAGTTCGGGCAGGTTAGACGCGGTTGACGCCGCGATCTGCTCGCGATCAATCACCGTCATGCCGATCGGTGCGTCAGATAAAGGGGTTGCAAATCGTGATGCGGTCACCACCACGGACGGCAAGGGAGCCACCTGGGCAAACGTAGTCGATGAAGCAACGGCAATCGCAATCGCAATCGCATACGCAATAGCAGCGGCCGGGAACGGACGGATTTGTTTAAAAAAAAGCATGAATAAACCCCATGCGCCGACCGCCTCAGAGGCAGGCCAGCGCCCGGTCATCGTCGCCCACCGCGACCAGACCCGTTGAAAACAAGACGAGCTCCAGATTTGATCTGGGACTCATCCCACCCTCTCGGCCGGTCTCCGGGCTGCAGGTTTCACCGAATCCCCTTCCCAGATTCGTCACGATCCAGTGGGAGATTGACTCGGTTCATGCCACTTGGGCATACCTGCTTACCGTTGCGGGGGCAGCACAGGTTGGGCAAGCCGACCCTCTAAATCGAGGAGCGATTACATCCTGTTTCCCGTTTAACCCCACCCGCCGGACGGCTGGTGAGGCACCGAAAGCGCCTTCAGACTAACGCAAAGAAGACGTCAACGCATCGATGACCACGTTAGACGTCAGGAGTTCGGGTAGTACCTGAGCGGTCTGCTGTCCCGGGCGGTAGACCAGATAGAGCGGCACGCCATTGCGGCCAAACTCAGCTAGCGCTGCAGTAATCGTGGGGTCTTGTCGCGTCCAGTCGGCCCGCAGCAGCAACACATCTTTGGCGGCGAAAGCGCGCCGAACCGATTCATTTTCTAAAACTATCTTCTTATTGACCTGGCAACTGATGCACCACGCAGCGGTGAAGTCAACGAAAACGGTCCGTCCAGCCCCACGCGCGGCCGAAACCGCGTCGGGAGACCATGCCGCCCAATCTTGGGCCTCCCCCGAGCGCACGGGATCCAAAGCGCGTGGCGACGCCAGAGCGATTGCTAACACAATGAGCACCCCCGCCGGCACACTTTTGCCGAGATGGCTTGCGGAGGGTTTGGCCCCGGTGCGTCCCCACCACCAAGCAGCCGCAGCGACCAGGACCCCCGCCATGAGCGTTCGCAACATGGCATCCACCCCCATTTGCGCGCCGAGGACCCAAACCAGCCACACCGAAGTAGCGTACATCGGGAAGGCCAGGCCCTGGCGCAAGGTCTGCATCCACTGCCCGGGTCGAGGCAGGCGCGCCAGCCATTCCGGATAAAGACCCAGCAGCAGATACGGTGCGGCCATCCCGAGGCCAATGGCCGCAAATACCAGGAGAGCGATCGCGGGTGCTGCGGTCAGGGTGAAACCGACCGCGGCCCCCATAAAGGGTGCCGTACAAGGCGTTGCAACGACCGCTGCCAGTAATCCTGCGGCAAATGAGGGCCCAATGCCGTGGGACGAGTCGTTTGAGGAACCGTTTGAGGAACCGTTTGAGGAACCCTTTTGA
>CAIPGD010000537.1 GCA_903864485.1 uncultured bacterium
AGCATGGTCGCCGGCCCATAGAGCGCATAGCCAGCCGCGACCTGTTGTGTTCCCGGTTGCAGGAAATCGCTCACGCTCACTTCTCTGGGGTTTTCGGCCAGATTCTGCGGCGCGCGAAGGATTGAAAATAGGCTCCCGACGGCGACATTCAGGTCGTTGCTGGCGGACCCTTCTAATGCATTGAAGATCAGCAGGTATTTGCCGCGCGGCTGATCCGCGGAAAGCTGGACGGGGTCAGGCAGGTCCTGGGAAACCATCCCAGCGGTATGGCCGTTCCATTCGTTGATGCGCAGAAAAATATCCTGGCTCAGCGAATTTAGGCTGCGGGCGCTCGCGGGTTGTGCCACGTCGGCGCTCGCCTTGGACGTCATGGGAGCCACCGTGATTTGGTCGCCTAATTCTCCAAAAGAGACAACACGGGCGATCGCCTTGCAAGCGACCGCGATATCGAGAAGTAATCCGTTCAGCGCGCCGCTTGCCTGAGGGAAGCGCCGACGCTCTTCGATAAGGTGATGCGTCAGGGTACGGCGGTGCGAAAGGGGCATAGAAGCGAACTCTTCGGTTATTCGGCAGGGGCGATTAGGCCGGGGGGTTAAAGACTCGGCTGGCGCGGATGTCTGAGGATTCGATCGTCGAAAGATCGTCGCGTGTGAAGGCACGATCGCGCTCCGCGAATAGCCTGCTGGCCTGTCTCAGGCGAGCACGGTCAAGCGCGTTACGGACGCTGCGCGCATTGGCAAAGTGGGGTTGCTCGAGGCGGCGGTTGAGGTATTCACCAAAGGTGTCACGACCGCCCGTTCCGAATTGGTAGCTCATTTCCTGGAGCATCCGGTCTCCGATCAGCAGTAGCTCAGCCTGACTGTAGTCCGGAAAATCAAGATGATGGGCAATCCTGGAACTCATTCCGGGGTTGGATTGAAAAAAAGTATCCATCCGGTCTTTGTAACCAGCCAGGATCACCACGAGGTCATCGCGGTGATTTTCCATGACCTGAAGCAGGATCTCGATTGACTCCTGACCGTAATCGCGCTCGTTCTCGGGTCGATAAAGGTAGTAAGCCTCATCAATAAAGAGCACCCCGCCCATGGCCTTTTTCAGGATTTCTTTGGTCTTCGGTGCGGTGTGGCCGATGTACTGCCCCACCAGGTCATCGCGAGTAACCGCCACCAGATGGCCCTTACGGACATAGCCCAGCCGGTGCAACAGTTGCGCCATTCGCATCGCCACCGTTGTCTTGCCGGTGCCGGGGTTGCCGGTGAAGCTCATGTGCAGGCTGGGCGATTGCGCTTGCAGGCCGACCTGCGCCCGCAACTGATCAATGACCAGCAGGGCGGCGATGTCGCGAATGCGTTGTTTGACCGGCACCAGGCCGATGAGATCCCGATCGAGTTCGTCCATGACGGATTCGATCTGGCTTTGCGTCAGGACCTCATTGACCGTCAGCGCGCGACCCGATTGATCTTCGCCGTGGCCCGGTGGCCCGTTGCCGGTGCCCATTCGGCCTTGGGGCCCCAGGTCCGCGACTGCGGGTGATGATTCGGCCCCGAGGTGCCGGGTGCTTCCAGGGATTGAATACATGGCGCTTAGTAGCGTTCACCCTCGGGCTTGTCCGTCGCATAGCTGTGGACCGTGTAGCGAATCGAGCGACCATTGAC
>CAIPGD010000538.1 GCA_903864485.1 uncultured bacterium
GCAGGAAGACGCCGGGTCGCCTGAAGAGAACCGCCGCACTGAAACGGTTCACGCTCGCAAGCAGGAAGCCATCCGGCTTATGCGCCAGCAGACTCTCGACGAAGAAGCATGGTCCCCGCTCTGGAGCGTACTTGATACGGCCTACTTCCTGCGTCATGAACCGATCGACATTGCCTGGCACGTTCGAGCACTCTGGCGCCATCTTCGAAGCTCAAAGGCGGTGATCAAATCACGAGTCGCGACCGTCGGTGAAGGTTTCCAGGTCGTGGTCTGGATCCCGGAACAGCCCGAACTATTCGCACGGATTTGCGAATATTTTGATCTTCGAGGACTCTCGGTTCTCGACGCACGTGTGACGACCACCCGCGGCGGATGGGCACTGGATCAGTTCTTAGTGACTCAGCCCGATTGGGCCGAACACCCTCGCGATATTCTGAATCTGATTGAAACCGAATTATTGGCGCGTTTGGCCTCACCAGAATCGATGGGGCCTCCAGTTCGTGGTCGCCCGTCGCGTCGTTCTCGATATTTCCCAGTTGAACCAGCGATTGAATTGGTTCCGGATGGCCGCGGCGAACGGTGGTTGCTGTCCGTGCGTGCCAACGACCGAACCGGGCTCCTCTACGCGATTGCACGCGTATTTGCCAAACACCAGATCAATCTGCACACCGCTCGCATCTCGACCTTGGGCGAACGAGCTGAGGACACTTTTTTAGTCGAAGGCGCCGCGCTAGCGACTGGAAATGGGCAAATTCAGTTTCAAACGGAGTTACTGGCCGCCCTCGCTGGTTCCTAGGTTGCTCTCAAGCCAAGCGCGGAATTCAGGCCCGATCTCGGCATGATCGCGCCCCAAGGCAACGGTCGCCTGAAGATATCCCAGCTTCGATCCGCAGTCATAACGCTTCCCTTCAAATCGGTAAGCGAGAACAGGTTCGTCATCGAGCAGGCGGGCAATTGCGTCGGTCAGCTGAATCTCGCCCCCTTTCCCTGGCGTTTGTCTTGCGAGGTGCTGAAAAATGCGAGGTGTGAGTAGATAGCGACCGACAACGGCCAACGTCGATGGCGCGTCTTCGGGTTCGGGCTTTTCAATGATGGTCCGAATTCGCTCCGTCCGCTCACCCCAGGGGGTGCCTCCCACGATGCCATAGGCGCGAGTCTCGGTTCGCGGCACCTCTTGGACGGCTACCAAACTGGCATGATGCTGGCCAAATAAATGGGTCATTTGGGCCATGACCGCGGTGCCGCCTGCGACGGGGCGCATCAAGTCATCGGCGAGGATCACTGCGAATGGCTCATTACCGACAACCGGTTGAGCGCACAAAACGGCATGGCCGAGACCAAGTGCCTGCCCCTGGCGTAGATAAATACAGCGCACTCCTGGTGGCAACACCGCCCGCACCATTTCAAGCAGCTCGGTCTTGCCTTTGGCTTCGAGGTCTGCTTCGAGCTCGTAGTTCACATCGAAGTGATCTTCGATCGCCCGCTTGCTGCGGCCCGTCACAAAAACCATCTCGGTGATTCCGGCCGCAACGGCTTCCTCGACGGCGTACTGAATCAGGGGCTTGTCGACAACGGGCAACATCTCCTTGGGCTGCGCTTTGGTCACCGGTAAGAATCGGGTGCCCAGTCCAGCCACGGGAAATACCGCCTTGCGAACTCTCTTTTCATCCATTCAGCATTCTCCGCAGAAACTCAAATTCATCAACCACAGCCACGCCAAGTTCGCGAGCCCGATCAAGCTTGCTGCCTGCATCTTCACCAGCGAGAACAAAATCAGTTCGTTTCGAGACCGAACCCGCCACCTTGCCACCGGCCAAACGGATCCGATCGGCCGCGTCTTCACGGCTCAGCGACGGCAGGCGCCCCGTGATCACCCAAGTCTGACCCGAGCAAACGCCTGAGGCAGTTTCGATTTCCCCCCCGACGACTCCGACCGCCTCCGCCGAAATATTCTGCCACCCGACCTTTGTGCCGATTTCTACTGGCCATCGGACTCCGCCTGCCCGCAGCGCATCAATCACCTGCAGGTTGTGCGGCTGGGCAAAGAATTCGCCAATCGAACTGATAATTTCGGGCCCAATCCCTTCGAGGGGGACCACCAAGGGGGGATCTGAGCGCTGTCGGCGACGCTGATTTTCTTTTTGAACGGCCAGTTTTTGGTCAAGTCGTTCGGCCCAGTCTTCCTGAATGATGGGATCGAGATCGCCATAGGCGCGAGCCAGGATCCGAGCAATCTCTTCGCCCACATGACGGATACCCAGCGCGAACAAAAACCGCTCCAGTCGAACTTCGCGAGAGGCCGCGATCGCCCCCACCAAGTTACTCGCTGCACGCGATTCTTCACGTGGATTTTTTGCACGAAAGAGTGGTGCAAGCACCTCCGTTGACAGGTGGTACAAATCGGCCGGGGTTTGAACTAGCTCCTGCTCAACGAGTTGGTCGATGATTTTCTCGCCAAGACCCTCGATGTCCATGGCTCGTCGCTGAGCAAAATGGCGCAAAGCCTGACGGCGCTGTGCACCACAAAAGAGGCCACCCGTGCAGCGAAGTACCGCTCCATCGGGCTCGCGTGCCACCTGGGAGCCGCAAACAGGACACGCGGTGGGCATGACAAACGGGCGTGTCGTTGACAGACGTGCCTCGGGGACCCGTCGAACCACTTCCGGAATGACGTCGCCGGCCCGGCGAATAATCACGTCATCCCCAATCTGGAGATCCTTGCGCCGAATCTCATCCTCGTTATGCAGGGTTGCATTCGATACCGTCACGCCCCCAACAAACACGGGCTCAAGCTTGGCGACTGGCGTCAAAGCGCCGGTGCGTCCGACTTGAATTTCGATGTCAAGAAGTCGCGTCATTGCCTCCTCGGCAGGGAACTTATGCGCAATCGCCCATCGAGGCGAACGTGCAACCCACCCAAGTTTGTCCTGCCAGTCTCGGCGGTTAACTTTGTAAACCACCCCATCAATGTCGTATGGAAACTCAGCACGTTGAGCCAGGACGCGAGCCCAAAACTGCAATAGCCCCGCCCCCCCCAGAATGGCCTCCCGACAAGGCCCGACGGGTAGTCCCAGGTCGACAAGCCAATCGAGCATCCCCGATTGAGTGGCGGGAAGGTGCTCGCGGGTCCGATCATCGACGGTGCCAATGCCGTAGGCGAAGAACCTCAGGGGTCGCTGCGCGGTAATCTTCGGATCAAGTTGTCGCAAGCTGCCGGCAGCGGCGTTGCGGGGGTTCACGAACTCGCGTTCGCCCTGAGCACGCTGGACCTGGTTCAGGCGCTTAAAGTCGGCTCGAAAAATCAACACTTCACCGCGAACCTCAAGGACCTCGGGTGTGGCGACTGGGCTTGCAGTTAAACGCAGCGGAATTGCCCTAATCGTTCGGATATTGAGCGTCACATCCTCGCCCGTGCTGCCATCACCGCGGGTCGCCGCCTGAACCAATTGGCCATGTTCGTAACGCAACGACACCGCCAACCCATCAAACTTTAACTCCGCGCCGAATTCCAGCAGCCCATCCGGCGCAAGGTCCCCCTGCCCGATCAGCGCCTCGCGGGCACGACGATCAAAGGCCGCGATGTCGGCGTCCTCAAAGGCGTTCGCCAGCGAAAGCATGGGCACCAGATGCGTCACCGATCCAAACCCCTCGGCGGGCGCGCCGCTGATCCGTTGGGTTGGCGAATCCGGGGTTATTAGTACCGGGAACTGGACTTCGATCTGCTGTAGTTCACGCCACAGCGCGTCGTAACTCGCGTCCGGAATTTCTGGTGCATCTGATCCGTAATAACACTGATCATGATGGGCGATCAGCGTGCGGAGTTCGAGCACCCGCGATGCGGCCGCTTCAGCGTCCATCTCCATGAATCGCAGCCCGGATTAGTTGAAGAGGCGCAGAGCGAGTGCAGACCCAGGCTGAATATCCGCTGCGACGAGTGTCGAGGCACGTTGCTCGAGTTGGCCCCTGATGACCTCGAGTTGGTTCGGACCAAGCTTCTGGGCGGCATCGTCGACCAACTGACCGCCAAGCCTTGCGACCAAGCGTCGAGCACAGTCGACCATGGCTCCCCAGGGGTCTTGGTCCAACACAGTGCGAGGCAGATCGAGCAACAACGAGATGCGATTCGGACGATCGCCCAGTGACAACGAATACAAAACCGTCCCCTTGGGCTCTAATGCAACCCACCGTCCATTCCCCCGCTCCACGAGGCCATTTTCGGCCGCGACCTGGGCAAGATCGGCTTGATGCAGGCTGACAGAGGTGTCTACATGAATCATCAGTTGGGCATCCTGCGCAGCGCAAAAGCCATCTAGCTCGCGCGCGCGCGACAACGCCTCGACCATATCCGGCTTTGAATACTGGGCATCAAATTGCAGCGACAAGGCTTCAAGACCTTCCAGAAACTCAGAAAAATCCACGCCATTCAGCGGGCCGTTGCGGTTCGATAGCAAGACTCCAGCGCGCAGCGCGCGATACGAACGCGACGCGCGGGGTGGTTCCCATTGCGTACCAACTGGAAGATCACTCACAGGGCAGGCATCCTGCGTGACTGGCTTGGATCCGGCACGTCGCAAAAGATGAGCCGCTGCAATCAGCCGATCGCCGGGCAGTGCGTGTTGAAACATAAGGGTGACCACACATTCAACTCGAGGGTCCAACACGGGATCGCCGATCTTCCCATCATCGACTTCCACATGATGGCCCTCTAACCCATCGGCGAATTCGGCACCCGACAGTATCGATCGATCCAATGACCCGCGGGAAGCAGTACCCATCAAGTAGTCCGGCCCGCTGCCGTGGACCGCGCTCGAACCATCCGACGACTCGGAATCAAAAAACGGTTCACGGAGCACCGGTTCATCACGTCCGCCCGAATCACGACTGAGGTCATGCTCGTTCGCTTCCCCCGTTCCGGTTCCTTGGTGGCGCCGAGAGGCGCCCCTGGAGCTTTGCCAGGCGTTGTAGCCAAGCACCGACACGACCGCGATGACAGAAAGGATGACGATGCTGAGTTCAAGCGAATTAAGGTTCATGCTGCTTCTGCCATTCGTTCTGCGGTGTCCAGATCAACCGCGACAATGCGGGATACGCCCCGCTCCTGCATGGTTACGCCGATTAACTGCTCGGCGAATTCCATCGCAATTCGATTATGTGTAATAAACAAGAACTGTGTCTGGTCCGCCATCGTTCGCACCATACGACAGTAGCGTTCCGTATTGGCGTCGTCCAGCGCTGCATCGACCTCATCCAACAGGCAAAACGGAGCTGGGTTGAGCTGAAAAAGCGCAAAGACCAGAGCCGTCGCAGTCATTGCCTTCTCGCCGCCCGAAAGTAGCTGTATTGAGGTGTTGCGCTTACCCGGTGGCTGGGCTGTTACGTGGAGACCAGCGTCAAGAATTTCTTCGCCGGACAGGGTTAGTCGTGCCTCACCGCCACCGAACAACAAGGGGAAAAGCCGGCCGAAATGGCCATTAACACGTTCGAAGGTTTCACGCAGCAGTTCGCGGGTTTCCCGATCAATACTTCGGATCGCTCCTTCGAGGGTCTGCATCGCCTGATGCAGATCGGCTGATTGGGACTCCAAAAACGCCGTGCGTTCGCGCGCTTCATTGAGTTCATCCAGCGCGGCGAGGTTGACCGAGCCCAAGGCAGCAATGGCGCGGCCGAGACGGGTGCCTTCCTGTTGCAAGTAGGAAATCGCCGGCGGTGGATTAAAACGCGCCCGCAGGGCCGCTTCATCAACGACCGTCCCAGTCTCGGCCTGGGCCTCAGTGATTTGCAACAAGACCTGCTCGAGCATCAGACGGGCTGCTTGCTCCTCAAGTTGGTGCTGTTGAATTCGAGCCCGGATCGGATCAAGACCACGCTCCTGAAGCAGGCGCTCTCCATCGATCTGACGCAGGACCAAACTCAGAGCGTCGAGCTCCGACCTGGCTGCACCCAGCGCTGACTCCGCCAAGTCCCGTCGACCCCGGGCAGATTCCAGAGATTCGTTTGCTTCATCCGCGCGCAGGGTTGCGAGCTTCTGATGTTGGGTCTCCACGTCCTCAAGTGCTCTTTGAAGCTCCGCCGCGGCGCTGGCACGTTGTTCCTCAGCGCGCGCCGCACGGGCGCGGGCTTCCCGAAGTTCAAACGCGGTTTCCTGATCTTGATGCTCAAGACCTCTGAGCGCGGTTTTGACCTGACTTAAGTGCGCCTGTGCGTCAGCGGTGGCCTGGCGACCGCGCTCCAGATCGACCGTCTGCTGCTGACGCAGTGTCTGAGTCTGCGCAACTTCAACTTCGGCGGCCTCGGCCAGCTTAATTTGCTCATCAGCCTCCGATTGCGCCTCGAGCAGCTCCGCTTCGATACGGCGCCTCGCCTCGACCGCGCGGGTTCGGGTTTGTCCAAGGCTATCAGCCGATTGCCGGCTTTGGGAGGCCAAGCGAATCGCTGCTCTTGATGCATCGCGGGACAAGACCAGGGCCTGCTGACCCGACTGATGGGCTTGGTGAGCCACTTCGACCCGGGTAGCCTCTTCGTCGACACGCAATTTCGACTCAGCCCACTCGCTGTCGAGAACCGTCAACTCGTTCTGTCGCGCTAAGAGGCCATCCTGCTCACTGTCCGGATGATGAAATTGCACACCAAACCGACTAATCCGATGACCCGCGAGGGTCACAAATTCATGGCCGGGTACAAGTTGCCCCCGTTGTTCGAGCGCTAATTCGACCGATTCGACAACCCAATATCCGTGCAACCAGTTCGTAAGAAGCGCAAGAATCTGCGGTTCATCACTGCGAATACAAGCACTTAGGAGTCGAGCTCCAACATGCGGCGGGCCTGGATCGAGTGCCGATTGGACGCTTGATGGAAGCGCCTCAAGCGCCTCAAGCGCCTCTAAGCTGATCGCCAAGCGCCCTGGCGGGGCGTCATCAATCATCCCGCCCGCATTGAGGTTCGGTCCCCCGCGCAGGGCAGCGACCCGTTCTCGCAATACGGCCTCGACCGGCACCTCAAAACCCGGTTCAATCGACATTTGCTGCCAAATCGGCGGGGCGGCATCGAGCCCATGCTTGGCAAGCCAAGGGCGAAGCCGATTCTGCCCCCCTAACCTGGCCTGCAACTGGGCCAATGCGGATCGACGGGCCTCGATCTGAGCGGCATGAGATTTCGCCATCCGCAACGCGTCGTAAGCTTGACCCCTCGCCTCTTCGAGCGACGCGAAAATGGCTTCGGATTCTGTGAGATGGCCATTCGCGGCCATCTCGCCCTGCTCGGCCTCCTCGGCTGCAACTTGTGCAGCCTTGACCTCGGCTTCGGTTGGCTCTTGCTGGGCGTTCTGAGCTTGACGTTGACGCTCGATCCGGTGCTGAGTGGCTGCGGTACGTTCGTGTGCTGAGCGCGCTCGGGCTTGAGCCACCTCCAGCAGTCGCTGTGAGTTGGCCATTGCGAGGCGAGCAGTCTCGAGCGCCTGTTGTAACGACCAGGCCGCCCGTTCCGCCGTATCGAGCGTTTCCCGCACAGCCCCGAGTTCTTGACGGAGGGCCGCAACTCGGGCGTCCGCCAGCTCGATCCGAGCCTCGCTCTCTGCTCGATCCTGTTCAGCGCGTTCGATCGCGCCCAACGCGAGATCCCGCCGTGACTGACCGGCCTTGAGTCGCTCAGCCGCCTCCCCGCGAGCTGTCTCCACCCGGCGGATCTCGGCTTCAATCGCAGCCAATTCAGAACCAATCTGGTAATACTCGCCTTGCCGCGCGTGTACCTTTTCGCCCAATTCGAAATGCGCCTCGCGCTGTCGGTTGAGATCGTCTTCGAACTTTTTCAAGGAATCAGTGGCCGCGTCGAATTCGACTTGTGCGGTCGCTAAAAATTCGGCCGCAGTGGCGCGCTGCTGGCTCGCATCTTCACGTAACAAAATGCGTAAAAACTGCTGCTTTTCCAACCGGTCGGCTTCAAGCTGGCGCAGACGCTGGGCGACGATCGCCTGTTTCTCGAGCTTGGCGATCCGTTCATGCAATTCGGTGAGCAGATCGGTCACGCGGCTGAGATTGTCGCGCGTGTCCGCCAGGCGCTCTTCGGTCTGACGACGCCGTTCGCGGTAGCGCGAGATACCAGCCGCTTCCTCCAGAAAGCCACGCAGATCCTCGGGGCGCGCCTCCAGGATGCGCGCGATCATGCCCTGACCAATAATGGCGTAGGCGCGGGGGCCCAACCCCGTTCCCATAAACAGGTCGTGCACATCGCGACGGCGAACGCCCTGATGATTGATCTGATAAATGCTTTGACCATCGCGGCTGAGAATTCGTCGCACGGAAAGCTCAGAATATGCGGCCCATGGCCCCCCGAGGCGTCCGCCGGCGTTTTCGAACAGGAGCTCAACGCTGGCCCGGGCAGCGGCTCGGCGACCGTCCGAACCCGAAAAGATGACGTCTTGCATCGAATCGCCGCGCAGCTCACCGGCTCTCGTCTCGCCAAGAACCCAACGAACCGCATCCATGATGTTGGACTTGCCGCAGCCGTTCGGGCCGACAATTCCGATCAGACGGCCCGGAAGTTCGATCGCGGTGGGATCCACAAAGGACTTGAATCCCGCAAGTTTGATTTGTTTGAGTCGCACAACGATCTGGGAAGCGGGGGGGCTCCGAAGGGCAATAGCCATCCACGCGCGGGTTGCCGTGTTGGCTGCGCCTATAATAATCGGCTTCGCGCTATCCGCTGCTGGAGCCTAATTTCATGTCATCAAAACCGAGCAAGACGCTCGAAACCTTTCCAAATCCTTCTCCCCAGCGCGACTACCTGATCCATTTTCAGGTGCCTGA
>CAIPGD010000539.1 GCA_903864485.1 uncultured bacterium
GGCAATTCTGGAAGCGCGCGACGACTTGGGAGGCACTTGGGATTTGTTTCGGTATCCGGGCGTCCGATCGGACTCGGACATGTACACCCTTGGGTATGCGTTCAAGCCCTGGACAGAGCGCAAAGCAATCGCCGATGGCGCAACGATTCTGCGTTACCTGCGTGAGGCTGCCGATGAAGCCGAAATCACCTCCCGGATTCAGTTCGGTCACGCGGTACGGCAGGCGCGTTGGTCAAGCCAAGATGCCTCCTGGACGCTCGACGTCGAGGCGATCAAGACAGGTGAGCGCAGTCAATTGCGCACGCGCTTTCTTTATCTGTGCTGCGGTTACTACAGCTACGCTGAAGGGCATCAACCGGTGTTTCCGGGCCAGGAGTCATTCCAGGGGGCACTGGTCTATCCTCAGTTCTGGCCCGCTGATCTGGACTATGCGGGCAAGCGGGTCGTGGTGATTGGGAGCGGGGCCACGGCGGCAACTTTGGTTCCAGAGATGGCCAAAAAGGCGGCCCATGTCACGATGCTCCAGCGCTCCCCCACGTACATGGTTGCAAGGCCCTCGGACGACGCGGCTGCGTTGTGGCTTTATCGCCATCTGCCTAAATCCTTAGCCTACGATTTGACCCGCTGGAAAAATGTGTTGGTCGGGATGTTTTTATATCGTTTGCTGAGGCGTTGGCCGCAACGTGCCAAGCAGCGCTTGGTGGGACTGGCGGGCAAGGCCTTGGGCCCCGAATTCGACGTCGGGAAACATTTCACGCCTCGCTACAACCCCTGGGATCAGCGCGTCTGCGCGTTGCCAGATGGCGATCTTTTCGAACAGATCAAATCCGGTCGAGCCTCGGTGGTCACCGACCAGATCGCCCGTTTGTCGGCCAACGGGATTGAGTTGACTAGCGGTGAGGTGTTGACCGCCGATATCATCGTCTCGGCAACCGGACTCAAGCTCAACGTGCTGGGCGATATCGAGTTGAGCGTGGACGGCGCTGCATTCGATCCGTCCAAGGCCCTGACCTATAAGGGGATGATGCTCTCGGATTTGCCGAACTGCGTCATGACCTATGGCTACACCAACGCGTCCTGGACCCTCAAGGCGGACCTGACGGCGTCCTATGTTTGCCGTTTACTCAATTTTATGGACCGTCATCAATTTACGGTCGCTTCACCCGAGGGCAATCCGCGTGAAGAGCGTCTGCCTTTTTTGGGTTTCACGTCGGGGTATGTCCAGCGATCGATTGATGCCTTGCCCAAACAGGGGCGGCGTTGGCCGTGGCGGGTTTACCAGAACTATCTGGCAGACTTGTTTGCGATCCGGTGGAGCCGGATTGATGACGGCGTGATGCGCTTTGAATCTTCGTCTGAATCGTCGCATGCCCGGCGAGCGAAGTCGAGTTAGGCCTGGACGGGCGTCAAATGACGGGCGTCAAACGACGGGCGTCAAACAACGCCCCTTAAACAACGCCCTGCGAGCGCAGTTGTTCAAGCGCCGCGGCGTCAATTCCAATCGATGCCAACACGTCGGCGGTGTGCTCACCCAGTGTCGGACCAAGCCATTGGGTAGCCCCCGGCGTCGCACTGAGTTTTGGCACGATCCCTGGCAGGTCGATCGCCTGGCCGTCTGGGAGGTGGTGATGTTCGATCATGCCGCGGGCTGCGTAGTGCGGATCGGTGGCGATGTCGGCCGCGGTGTAGATCCGTCCAGCGGGCACGGATGCAGATTCCAGAACGGCGAGGACCTCAGCCAATTCGTGTCGACCGGTCCATTCTGAGATCACATCATCAAGGTGCTGCGCCTGTACCGCACGCCCATCGTTGCTCGCCAATACGGGGTCTTGCGCCAGGTCAGGCCGATCGATTGCCTGCATGAACCGACGAAAAATGCCGTCGCCATTGCCGGCGATCGCGACGTACAAACCGTCGCCGCAGCGGTAAGTGTTGGTCGGGGCGATCCCGGGCATGCTGGCGCCGCTGCGCTCGCGCACGAAACCCTGCATCTGGTACTCGGGCACCAGGCTTTCCATAATTCCAAAGACCGCTTCGTAGAGCGCCACATCAATGAACTGGCCCTGGCCGCCGTTGACCTTGAGATGGTGCATCGCCATCAGCGCACCGATCGTCCCGTAGAGCGATGCGAGGGTGTCGCCCAGGCTGACGCCGACTCGCACGGGGGGGCGGTCGGGGAAGCCCGAGGTGTAACGCAGGCCCCCCATGCATTCGGCGATGGCGGCAAAACCGGGGCGCTGGCTATAGGGACCGTCCTGACCATATCCC
>CAIPGD010000540.1 GCA_903864485.1 uncultured bacterium
CCCAAGCCATTCAACAGTTCAAACTCTTGTGCTTCAAAACTGCGCACGCCGACCAGGCAAAGGCGTCGCGGATCGATACAGGCGCCCTTGCCGAGTCCGACGAGTCGGGCGTCGCCATGGCCCAGAAGGACTGCCAGCGGCATGCCATGAATCATCCCGCTTGGGGTCGTGGCGGGCGTATGGGCGTCAAGGTGGGCGTCGAGCCAGACCAGACCGACGGCGCCTTGTTGGGCGACGGCCTGGGCGGCACCCTTCCAGGTTCCGATGGCACAGCTGTGGTCGCCTCCAAGCACCAGAGGTTGGTAGCCCCGGCGGATGCATTCGGCAACCGTTGCCGCGAGGCGCTCTGCGTGATCTCGGATCGTCGCGGTGGCGGATATGGAACCCGAACTACGGCGGGTGGCGCTGTTGAGCCCTAAGCGAATGACCTCGACTGTGCGGTTGAAAGTTCGACCTCGTGTTGGGTCGAGTGAGCGAAGCCTGCCCTCCAGGCCTTGAGCCAATAAAGCATCGGGCCCTTTGGCGCAACCAGGGTCGGGCGCTCCGACGCCAACCGGCAGGGCGATCAGGGCGATGGGTGAAGGCGCCCCCGAAGATGCGCGACGTGATGGAGGTTTAGAGAGGTTGGACAAGCTTGGTTGCGGTGTACATCGCGTAGATCGAAGATAGCCCGAAGAAAAGGTAGGTGACCCGAGAAGCCATCGAATGGTCGCCTAGAAGGGTCGCGACCGGGTCGAATGAAAAGGCACCGACAAGGCCCCAGTTGAGTCCGCCGATGACGGCCAGAATGAACGCCACCCGTTCTGCGGTGGTGAATTTGGGTCCGCTGGATATCGCGGATGCTTGTGCGACGTCTTGGCTGATCATGCGTTCCTCCCTTTGGGTTGGTGGTCACGTTGGAGCACAGATCGTTCCCTGGTTTGCTACCCGCAAACAACAAGACCCGTTCCGGTTTGACCAAGACGAGTTTTTACGTCATAGTAGAGGGCTTGTCTGAGGACGTGTTCTCGGACCAGACCTTCGTTTTCGGCTTCCTGTCCTGATCCGTTTTTAACGGGTTGTTCCTTGATCGGGCGGCTGAATCAAACCGCCATCGAGGATTCATATGGATTTCGCAAGCCTAGGGCTACATTCGGCCCTGCTCGGCGCGCTTTCGCGCTTAGAGCATTCCGCTCCGACACCCGTTCAGCAGCAGGCGATCCCTGCCGCACTGGCTGGGAAGGACTTATTGGTTTCTTCGCACACCGGGAGCGGCAAGACAGGCGCGTTTCTGTTGCCCCTGCTCCACCGGATGGCCGGTGATGCCGGTGAGCGTCGGCCTCGCGCTCTGATTTTGACGCCGACCCGCGAGTTGGCCTTGCAGATTGAGCGGGCAGCGCGTGACTACACCATGGAATTGCGCGCGACGGGTCGTCGATTGCGCACGGCCTGCCTGATTGGCGGTGCTCCATTTGGGCCACAGTTGAATGCGCTGGCCGAAGGTTCAGAACTCGTGATCGCGACCCCCGGGCG
>CAIPGD010000541.1 GCA_903864485.1 uncultured bacterium
GTAAAAACCGATCGTCGGGGGGATCCCAGCCAGCGAGAACATGAGAATGAGCATGGTGAATGCGATGCCGGGGGCACGGCGCGAGAGCCCTTTGAGATCGTCCAGGGTGTCGCATTCAAAGCCCTTGGTCGCAGCCAGCATGATCACGCCAAAGGTGCCTAGGGTCGTGAGCACATAGCTCACGATATAGAACGCAGAATTACCCCAGGCTTCAGCAAGACCTTCACCGGGGCCGCCAACTGAGAACCCTAGGAGAACGAATCCAATCTGGGCGATGGTGGAGTACGCGAGCACGCGCTTGATGTTGGTCTGCGCGATTGCGAGGAAATTGCCCAGTGTTAGCGAGGCGATGGCGAGGATCGACAGCATTTGTTGCCAGTCAGCCTGAACGGCGACGAGGCCCTCGGCCAGCAAGCGGAACGCCAGGCCAAAGGCCGCAAGCTTGGGCGCCCCAGCGATCAGGAGCGTCGCAGCCGTGGGTGCGCCTTGATAGACGTCAGGCACCCACATGTGGAAGGGCACGGCGCCAAACTTAAAGGCAAGAGCCGCCACGACGAAGACCACACCAAAAACAATCACGGTGCGGTTGGCGGAACCACTCGCGAGCGCCTTGGCGATGGTGGCGATATCGAGGCTGCCGGTGCCGCCATACAGCATCGACATGCCATAGAGCAGGAAGCCCGACGCAATCGCGCCCAGCACGAAGTACTTGACCGCGGCTTCGGTGCTCTGGGTGTGGTCGCGGCGCATGGCCACCAGCGCGTAAAGCGATAGCGTCATCAACTCGAGGCCGACATAAACGACCAGGAGGTTGGAGGCCGAGACCATCACCATCTCGCCCAACAACGAGAACAATGCAAGGGCGTAGAACTCACCGCGCCCCATCCCGCGGTCGGTGGCATAGCTCCCGGGGGTACCGCCGGCATAGACGATCGTGATGCCAACCGCAATGATGCAACCGATTTTCAGAAGATCAGCCAGGGCGTCGGTGACGTACATACCGGAGAAGGCGAACTGAGTACCGCCTCCGGCCTGCATGATCACCGCCAGTAACGGCAGCACCAGCGCGGCGAGCGCCAGGAGTTGTACGCGCATTTTCGGCGCGGGATCAGCGGTCATCACGCGCGCGTGGTTGACCGCGATCACGGCTGCGAGATCCGCGTGCGCCGCCCCTCCGCCACTCGGATGAAGGGCCCCGTGGGTGGCCTCGTCCCGCGGAATCTGTGGCCCGTTGATCAGAACGTCAGCGAGCAGGACCACCGACACCCCGATCAGCAACAGGATTTCGGGTAAGGCGATGGACAAGCTTTGAACGATGTTCATTCGGGGTCTGGCGCAGTGTTACGGAAGCTTGGAATGAGCAACATGCTCAAGCAGCGCTTTCACGGACTGTTCGGTAATGTCGGTAAAGGGCTTTGGATAAAGGCCCATGGCGAGAACAGCAGCCGCCATCACCATCAGAATGCCGAACTCGCGGGTGTTCACATCCTGCAAGTCGCGAACATGATCATTGGCAACCGCACCAAACACGACGCGCTTGACCATCCAGAGTGAGTACGCAGCCCCCAGGACCAGTGAGGTACCGGCTGCGAGCGCGATCCAGAAGTCATACTCGACCGCCCCCAGGATGACGAGGAATTCGCCGACGAAGCCACTCGTTGCGGGCAGGCCGCAATTGGCCATCGCGAAGAAGATAAACAAGGCGCCGAAGTGCGGCATCTTATTTAGCACACCACCGTAGTCAGCAATCCGTCGGGTATGCATGCGGTCGTAGAGCACGCCAATCGACAGAAACATCGCGCCCGACACGAAGCCGTGCGAGATCATTTGAATGATTGCGCCCTGCATGCCGAGGGTGTTGAACATGAAAAACCCGAGTGTGACGAAACCCATGTGCGCGATCGATGAATACGCCACGAGCTTCTTCATGTCTTCTTGCACGAGTGCAACGAAGCCGATATAGATCACGGCGACGAGCGACAGGGTGATGATGAACCCATCCAGTTCGCGCGACGCGTCTGGCGCGATCGGCAGGGAGAATCGCAGAAATCCGTAAGCACCGAGCTTTAGCATGATCGCGGCCAGCACGACGGATCCGCCAGTCGGGGCCTCGACGTGAGCATCAGGCAACCAGGTGTGCACTGGCCACATCGGCACCTTGACCGCGAACGCCATGAGGAAGGCGAGGAAGATCAGCACCTGTTCGTTCAAGGTAAGGGGCAGTTGGTGCCAAGCGGTGATCTCGAAGGTCCCGCTCTTGAGATACAAGTAGATGATCGCGATGAGCGTCAGCAAGGAACCCAGCAGCGTGTAGAGGAAAAACTTAAACGCGGCGTATACGCGGTTGTGCCCGCCCCAGACTCCGATGATGACGTACATCGGGATCAGAGTCGCTTCGAAAAAGACATAAAAAAGCAAACCGTCGAGCGCGCTAAAAACGCCGATCAGGAGCCCCGAAAGGATCAGGAAAGCGGCCATGTAATGAGCCACGCGGTCTTTGATGACCTCCCATCCAGCCAGAATGACGATGACCGTAATGAAAGCTGTCAGCGGAATGAAC
>CAIPGD010000542.1 GCA_903864485.1 uncultured bacterium
ATTACCGACTGCATTGACCACCTCCGACGCGAGAATCTCAACCTAATCGAAGCCAACGAAGACGCGGCCAACGACTGGGTCGATCAAGTCAACGCAGCTGCCAATGCAACTCTGCTCGCGCAGGTCAAACACTCCTGGTACCTGGGCGCGAACGTCCCGGGTAAGCCGAAGGTCTTCATGCCCTACGCGGGGGGGTTCGCGCGCTATATCGACATTTGCAACCGGGTCACCGCGAACCACTACGAGGGATTCACGCGTTCGCGTTGATCAGACCGTGCGCACGTGCGTACCCCGTGATCAGACCGATAAGTAACGCTGCTTGATTTCGGCGTCGGCATTCAGCTCTTTAATGCTGCCGACGAACACATCCGTGCCGCGGTCGATGACGACCGCACGGTCGGCAAGGCCCAAACAGAACTGAAGGTTCTGTTCGGCCAACACAATCGTCTTGCCTAGCGCGCGCAGCGTTTCAATGAGATCACCAATGCGTTGAACCATGATCGGAGCCAGTCCCTCACTCGGCTCATCGAGTAACAACACATTTGGATTGCCCATCAGCGCCCGCCCAACTGTGAGCATCTGCTGTTCTCCCCCCGACAACTGTCCACCCAAACGATCTTTTAGGGGCGCTAACAACGGCAACATGTCGTAGATGCGTTCGAGGGGCCAGTCATCCGAGCCACCGGGGCCGCGTTTGATCGCGATTTCGAGATTATCCTGGACCGTGAGATCAGGAAAGATCTGCCGGTCTTCGGGCACATAGCCGATGCCTGCGCGCGCAATCCGATGCGCACCCTCTCCCAGTATCGTCTGCCCGTGGAGCCTGACTTGCCCCTTGCGCGATGGAATCACCCCAGCGATGGCCTTCATCGTGGTGCTTTTACCGGCACCGTTTCGGCCAAGTAGCGCCACAGTTTCGCCTTTGTGCACCTCAAAGCAGAGGCCAAACAAAATCTGACTGCTCCTGTAGAAGACATCCAGATCCGCAACTTGCAAAACGACCTCAGCCACCGTGAGCCTCGCGGGGAGTCCCCAGGTAGGCTTCAATGACCGCTGGGTTATTGCGAATCTCATCGGCATTGCCCTGCGCCAGTAGCTTGCCGTAGCAGAGCACATGGATCGTTTGGGAGATGCTAAAAACCACATCCATATCATGTTCAATCAGAACAACGGTCAAGCCACCCTTCTTCCAGAGGGCATGCACCGTCTCGATCATCTGCTCCCGCTCTTCGGGGCCCATCCCGGCAACCGGTTCGTCGAGCAGCAATACTTTAGGCTCGAGGACAAGCGCCAGTGCCATGTCCAGAAGCTTTTGGTCCCCGTGCGAAAGGTTCCCGCTGATCACGTGAGCCTTCGACGCGAGCCCGAGTTGCTCCATGATGGCCCATGCTCGGTCATAGGTCTGGTTCAGGGGGAACCGGCCATGCATTTGCAATGATCTCCGCAAGGTCGACAGCAGAGCCCCGCGGAGGGACTCTTCCACCGTAAGTGACTTGAACAGTTTGGCCACCTGAAAGGCTCGGCCAATTCCTTTGCGGACAATCTCGGTGTCGCTCAGACCAACAATGTTTTCGCCATTCAGAATGACCCGGCCGGAATCTGGCTTGATTGCACCCGAAATCAGATTGAAAAACGTCGTCTTACCCGCACCATTAGGCCCGATTACGGCGCTCAACGAACCGTCTGGAAAATCAATCGACACGTCGGCGGTTGCGACGACACCGCCAAAGGACTTTCGGAGATGCTCGACTCGCAGCACGGTCAGTTCTGGACGCGCGCGGGTGGAACGCCGCCATAAGTCGTCCAGGTCGAACCCACCAGCCAGCCCGCATCGACGGGCAGATTGACCCCGGTGATCGCCCGCGCGGCGTTTGAGAGCAGGAAGCCGACGACATCCGCCACTTCAGCCGGGTCGACCATGCGGCCCATCGCTGCTTGCGAAACCAGATCATCCGGATTCCGATCACCCCGATCAATCGCGGCCTGGAGAGCCTCGGTCAGGGTGTAACCGGGGGAAACCGCATTTACCCGCACCCCTGAGCGTCCCCATTCAGCAGCGAGACATTCTGTGATTGCGACCACCGCTGCCTTCGCGGGCGCATAGGCATGCAAGGGAACCGACCGTGACGCCGTGATCGATGCAATGTTGACGATAGCGCCCGAGCCACGCCGCGCCATTGATTCACCAAACACCACACTGGCTAGGTAAGTGCCGCGCTGATCGACGGCGATCACCCGATCCCAGACCGCCATAGTCAGCTTCTCCGGGGGTAGTCGTTGCTGCAAAATTCCAGCACTATTTACTAAACTCTGCACTGGCCCATGTTCGGCCTGAATCTGGTCGGCTAGTTGGCGTAACCGAGATTCATCGGTGACATCGCCCGCGTACACAGCATCAACATCGACCCCTATCTTGGCTGGATCCCAGGCTCCTGGCAGATCAATCACCACGACCCGATCACCCCGCCGGACGAGGTGCTGAACGCAGGCCGCACCGATCCCGCTAGCGCCCCCTGTCACCACACATAACTCAGATTGTTTCATCGCTGCTGTTTCGCCCAGAGTTGCCCAAGAAAATCCATCAAGCCCCGCTTGAATCCCAATGCAAATAGAAGGACCACCAGTCCGAGCACCAACCCGTGATATTCGGTCGTACGACTGATCGCGTCATTCAGAAGCAGCAACACAGCCGCGCCAACCACTGGCCCAATGAATACCTGGATACCACCCATCATGATCATGAAGATCGCCTCGCCCGACATGGTCCAGTAGCTAAAATCGGGAAAGGCTCCAGAGACGAACAAGGCCATGATGACCCCGCCCATTCCCGCAAAGCAGGCCGCCAGAACAAACGCTGAGAGCTTGACCCGCCAAACGGCGATACCGAGGAAGCGGGCCCGATCGGCGTTATCACGCACCATGCGCAAGGTATAACCAAAGGGCGACTGCAAAATTGCTCGCATCAACCAGAGCCCTACGACCGCCATCACGCAGGCAAACCCATACAGATGCACCGGATCCGCGAGGTTGAGACCCAGGAACGGCGGGCGCGGAATGCCACCGGTCAGACCCTGGTCGCCACCCGTTAACGTGGTCCAAGTCAGAATAATGCTATGCAAAAACATCTGGAACGCAAGCGTCAGGAACGAGAAATAGATCTCCTTGAGTCGGACGCAAACGGCGCCCACCAACAGACCAATCACGGCGCTAAAACAGAGTGCGATCAGAAGCGCCTGAGGGATGCTGGCCCCGGTCTTTTGCAAGCTCAGCGCGAAGGCATACGCACCACCACCAAAAAACATCGCGTGGCCAAATGAGACCATCCCGCCGTACCCAACGAGAATATTGAGCGAGGTCGCCAAGAGTCCGTAGGCCGCGAGACGGATGCCAAAATCGAGCGCGATTCGCGACGAGGTCAAATAAGGAACTGCCAGCAGAGCCCCCAGAGCAAGGAGTGCCCATAAGGTGTCCCGCCCCAGCGTGGAGCGGGAACTGGCCGCGCTCATCGCGCTGCCTTACCCAGCAAGCCGCTGGGCTTGACGATCAGGATCACGGCCATCGCAAAGAACATTGTGCCCTCCACGAACAGCGGGAATCCGATCGAACCAAACGAGCGAATTAAACCGATCATGAGCGCGCCAACCAGAGCCCCACTGACGGATCCCATGCCACCAATAACTGTCACGATGAACGATTCAATTAGGATCGAAAAGCCCATGCCGGGCGACATCGATCGTACGGGTGCAGCCAATCCACCTGCCAGGCCTGCCAACATGCCACCGAAGGCAAACACCCCTGCGTAGATCAGGCTGGTGTTCAAACCCAGCGCCGAAGTCATCGAC
>CAIPGD010000543.1 GCA_903864485.1 uncultured bacterium
CGTCCCCTGTTCACAATAGAAATGAACGATCCGCTGAGTGACCACTTGACGCTGCTCGCGTTCGGCGATTTCGAGCTGCTCAATGGGAATAGCCAACCATTCTCGACCCAGCACAATAGCCCGCGCCCAGTCACGCTCGGTTTGAGCGATCTCGAGTCGACAAAATGCCGCACGAGTCGCCAACGCAGTACTGGCCAATCTCGTGAATACATGCTCGGCGCGGTCGAGCAATCCCGCTTTCAAATAATCCTGGCCAAGTTCGTATTGCGCCTGATCGCGCACCTTTTCGGCCAGATCCATTCGACCAGCGAGGTGCTCATGGACGCGGATCGCTCGATCGGTCTCGCCGCGCCGACGGAACAGATTACCCAGTGCAAAGTGAAGTTCGGCCGCTTCCGGGTCAAGCCGAACGACATCAACAAACGCGTCAATGGCCCGGTCCGATTCTTCATTAAGCAGGTAGTTCAGGCCCCGAAAATACGCATCCGGAAGGCGGCGTGCCTCCGTCGACTGCTGGCGCAAATCAGCCCGCGCGGCGAACCATCCGAGCGCGAACAACAGCGGAAGGATCAGCAGCCACCAAAGCTCAAACTCCATCGCGCAATCAACCGGCTAAGGCAAAGGTCGCGCAGCATCGACACTGGGCGATTGAAGCGCGCCCGTCGACTCACTCGACTGCATCGAATCGATGGTTCGCCGCAGTCGGCCAATCTCGCGGCGCTGTCGAAACAAGGTGGGGACAATGGCGAGAAGGCCGAGCGCTGCTCCCGACGCAAAGAAAGCGAGCAGGAACAAAACCAGCGGCTCGCGCCACGCCAGATTGGCCCCCCAGAGACGCAGGGTGACCAGTTCGGTGTTCGACATCGCGAACAGCAGCAAGACCAAAAAGAGCGCGATCCGAACGATCCAGCCCAGGACGTTCATCGCCTGTCCTGCGGGCTGACAGAAAGCCTGGAGGAGATCATTCCGCCCGCGCGGTCAGATCTACGCGCAGACGGAGCTCCTTGCCCGGTTTGAAATGGGGCACCCGCTTTTGCGGCACCTGCACCTGTTCACCTGACTTGGGATTACGGCCGAGACGCGGCGGGCGATGCGACAGCGCAAAACTGCCAAACCCCCGAATCTCGATCCGATGCCCATCGGCCAACGTGCTCGCCATCGCCTCGAGAATGGTGCGCACCGCAAACTCGGCGTCCTTGACGACGAGTTGCGGGTAGCGCTCCGCGAGCCGGGTAATCAGTTCGCTTTTGGTCACGGGCGGGTGAAGAAGCCCTGCAGGCCTCAGCGCTCGTCGCGTTGTCCATCCAGCTTGGCACGCAGCAATGCGCCCAAATTGGACATGCCCGTCGTCGCTCCGCTTTCCGCGCTGATTCGTTCCATCGCGTCAGCGGTCTCGACGTTGTCTTTGGCCTTGATCGACAACTGGATCGAACGGTTCTTACGGTCAACGTTGATGATCATGGCCTCGACGGTATCGCCCTCGTTGAAGTGCGCACGCGCATCTTCGACGCGGTCACGCGAAATTTCGCTAGCCCGCAGATACCCTTCGGTCTCATCGCCCAGATCAACCACGGCGCCACGAGCATCCACGGTCTTGACGGTGCCGCGCACCATTGCGCCCTTCTCATGCTGACCCGCGTATTCCCCGAACGGATCACCCGCCATCTGCTTGATTCCGAGTGAAATGCGCTCGCGCTCGGTATCAATGGCCAGGACGACTGCTTCGACCTCATCGCCCTTCTTGTAATCCCGAACGGCCTCTTCGCCGGCCTTGGTCCATGATAGGTCGGTGAGATGCACCAGACCGTCAATCGCGCCATTGAGCCCAATGAACACGCCAAAGTCCGTGATCGACTTGATCGTGCCCTTGACCTTATCGCCCTTGTTGAAGGCGTCGGCAAATTCCTGCCAGGGGTTGGGACGGCACTGTTTCATCCCGAGCGAAATACGCCGACGCTCTTCGTCGATCTCGAGAATCATCACCTCGGTCTCTTCGCCCAGAGCAACCACTTTTGCAGGGTTGACGTTCTTGTTGGTCCAGTCCATTTCGGACACGTGTACCAAGCCCTCGATGCCCGGTTCGATCTCCACAAACGAACCGTAATCGGTGATGTTGGTGACCTTGCCGAACATGCGGGTGCCCTGCGGGTAGCGTCGTGCAATCCCGGTCCAGGGGTCGTCGCCCAGTTGCTTGACGCCCAGCGATACGCGGTTCTTTTCCTGATCGAACCGAAGCACTTTAGCGGTGACTTCCTGACCGACTGCCAAGACTTCGGAAGGGTGGCGAACGCGACGCCACGCCATGTCGGTGATGTGCAAGAGTCCGTCGATTCCACCCAGATCGATAAATGCGCCGTACTCGGTGATGTTCTTGACCGTGCCTGTAATGATGGAGCCCTCGCGCAAGGTTTCGAGGAGCTTCGCGCGCTCTTCGCCCTGGGCCAGTTCAACCACGGCACGCCGCGAAACAACCACGTTGTTGCGCTTGCGGTCGAGCTTGATGACCTTGAACTCCATGGTCTTGCCCTCGTAGGGCGTGGTGTCCTTGACTGGACGCGTGTCGATAAGCGAACCGGGCAGGAAGGCGCGGATGCCATTGGTCATCACGGTGAGGCCGCCCTTGACCTTGCCGGTCACAGTGCCGGTGACGAGCTCCCCGCGGTCCAACGCCTGCTCGAGGGCCAACCACGCCGTGAGGCGCTTCGCCCGATCACGCGAGAGGCGGGTTTCGCCGCGGCCATCTTCAAGCGCTTCGATGGCGACCGACACGAAATCTCCTGCGGAGACCTCGAGCTGGCCACGGTCATCGTGGAATTCTTCAATCGGAATGAAGC
>CAIPGD010000544.1 GCA_903864485.1 uncultured bacterium
ATAACCCCGCCAGAATTAAGTCCCTTCGCCACTTCGTCCTTTCGCCCCATCACTACCTCGCTCCATTACTCTTTCACCATGCCACAGCACCCACTCGTTGCCGATCCGCTTGCCGGGAAGCGCCTTGTACTGGGCATCACGGGCGGCATTGCGGCCTACAAATCGGTTGAATTGGCGCGCTTGTTGTTGAAAGCACAAGTAGCGAGTGTCCAGACGGTCATGACCGATGCCGCCACCCGATTTATTGGCACAGCGACCTTTCAGGCAATTACGAATCAGCCTGTATTCACCGATGCATGGGATACGCGGGTCGCTAACGGCATGGCGCATATCGACCTGTCCCGTGAGGCCGACGGCATTCTGATCGCCCCGGCGAGCGCCGATTTCCTCGGGCTATTGGCCCAGGGCCGCGCGTCTGACCTCTTGTCCACGCTCTGCCTCGCCCGCGATTGTCCGCTCGCCGTCGCCCCAGCCATGAACCGACAAATGTGGGCGCATCCAGCAACGCAACGCAACCGCGCCCAACTGGTGGCCGATGGGATCGCCGTCTTCGGCCCCGGCACCGGTGAGCAAGCATGTGGCGAAGTCGGCGACGGCCGGATGCTCGAACCCGAAGAATTGCTCGACGATCTGCGCGCCTGGTTCGCTCCCAAACTGCTCGCCGGCAGGCGAGCGCTCGTGACTGCAGGCCCCACGTTCGAAGCCATCGATCCAGTTCGCGGGCTGACCAATCGGTCGTCGGGCAAGATGGGTTATGCGGTCGCCCGTGCTTTATCCGAAGCCGGGGCGGAGGTCACCCTCGTATCTGGTCCGACCGCCCTCGCTGCCCCAAGAGGCGTTCATCGGATCGGAATCGAGTCGGCCATTCAGATGCGCGATGCGGTGCATGCCCACTTGCCCGCAGATCTTTTCGTGTCCGTGGCTGCTGTCGCGGATTGGCGCCCGGCTCAGGTTTCGGTCAAAAAGATTCGCAAGATTGAATCGAATGCGCCACCCGAGCTTCGATTTGTTGACAATCCAGACATCCTGGCTGAAGTCGCAGCCTTGCCCAACCCGCCCTACTGCGTTGGATTCGCGGCCGAAACGGATGACACCAACAACGACCAACGCGACCAGGCGCTGATCAACCTCGCCTCGGCAAAGCGGATTCGAAAGGGCGTTCCTCTTCTGGCCGCCAACTTTGGTCCGGATACGTTTGGGTCCGACGACAACGCCCTGATCCTGGTCGACCAAACCGGTTCAATTGCTTTACCCCACGCGTCCAAGGCCGCCCTCGCGCGGACGCTCGTGGCCGAGATTGCCCGGCGCATGATTAACCCCCCACGTTGAGGCTTCGCCATGCGTATCGCCGTCCGTATTCTTGACCCCAGGCTCGCCGACCAGCTCCCCCGCTATGCAACGCCGGGAAGCGCTGGGCTGGACTTGCGGGCCTGCATTGACCACGCGCTGACGGTTGAAGCAGGGCAGGCCGTGATGGTTCCAACCGGGTTGGCGATTCATCTGGACGACCCGGGCTACTGCGCCATGATCCTGCCACGTTCCGGATTGGGCCATCGACACGGGATCGTTCTGGGAAACCTGGTGGGCCTGATTGACAGCGATTATCAGGGGCCCCTGCAAATCTCCTGCTGGAATCGCAGCAACGAACCCTACACCTTGCAACCCCTTGATCGGGTGGCACAGCTCGTGATCGTGCCTGTGCAGCAGGTCGAATTTGACCTGGTCGACGCGTTTACCGAGAGCACGCGGGGTGCTGGCGGCTTCGGCAGCACTGGCGTCGCGTAACTAGGCGAAGCCTAGTGCGACAAGGGACGGGCACAGCGCCCCGTCCCGACAAACGTGTCGTCAGCCGCGGGCTACCGTTTCAGCGACCAACGTTTCGAGCTTGCGCCCGTCCGCGTTGAAACTGCGGATGCCTTCGGCCAGTTTCTCGGTGGCCATCGCATCGTCGTTGACCGAGAACCGGAAGTCCGACTCATTGAAGTGCGACCTTTCGAGCGCCGCTGATCGAGCGGCGTCCGGGGACAGCACCTGAACGACCTCATCGCCTGATGCCCGCAACTGTTCGAGCAGATCGGGACTAATGGTCAACAGGTCGCAACCGGCCAGTGCGAGGATTTGTCCGACGCTGCGGAAACTAGCGCCCATTACCTCGGTCTTGACGCCGAAATGGCGGAAGTAAGTCCAGATCTTGGTCACTGAGATCACGCCCGGATCTTCGTGAGGTGCCAAATCGCGACCGGCACGCACCTTGGCCCAATCGTAAATCCGTCCAACAAAGGGCGAAATCAAGGTAATGCCGGCATCTGCACAGGCGACTGCCTGCGCAAAGGAGAACAATAGAGTCAGGTTGCAGTGAATGCCTTCACGCTCTAGAACCTGGGCTGCACGGATGCCCTCCCAGGTCGCGGCAATCTTGATCAGGACCCGTTTGCGGTCGATCCCCTCGGCTTCGTAAAGGCCGATCAGACGCCGAGCGCGAGCCAGGGTCGCATCCGTATCAAACGACAGGCGCGCATCAACCTCGCTCGAAACCCGACCGGGCACGATGCTAAGAATCTGCAGACCGAATTTCACCAGAGTGCGATCGCACAAGAGATCGAGCGGCTCGGACCGATGCTGAGCAACGGTTTCGTCGAGCAGAGTGCGATATTCCGGCTTGCTGACCGCTTTGAGAATGAGCGTCGGGTTGGTCGTCGCATCTTGGGGCGCGTAAGCCCGCATCGCATGGAAATCACCGGTGTCGGCTACGACCGTGGTCCAGCGCCGCAGTGAATCAAGAGCAGTCGTCATGTTGGACCTCACACATTAAACATATCGCGCCAAATATTGCGCGCCCAGGCATCGGCGTATTGGCCCTCGAGCGCGTTTGCCTGCGTCGACAGGCCCCCGGAACCGGCAACGGTCACCATCGTTTTCTGTTCTGAATTGTAACGATGCACCGACGAAACATGCACGACATTTCGATCGTCGACATAGGAATAACAGGTGTTGACCATCATCGCGGGCTGCGGTGTCCGACCATGAAGGATTTCGAGAATCGCAGCGGCGGCCGTCTTGCCATGCTGATTGGCCATATGACCAGACTTTGGCATCAGTGGCCCGGCCATAACGGCGTCGCCGAGCACATGAATGCCAGGAGCAGCGAGCGATTCCATCGTGACCCAGTCAACGCCGCACCAGCGGTTATTGACCGTGATGAGCCCGGTCTTCTGGGCCAGATCTCCCGCCCGATGGGGCGGAATGACATTAAGAACGTCGGCTCGAATCCGATCGCCAAATTCCGTCACCACAACGCCGGCCTGCGCCTGAACTTCGGCAACAACCGAATTCGGCCGGTACTCAATCATGCTGCCATAGGGTTCCCAGGCCTTGAGAAACAAACCCTTCTTGGACTGAATATCTTCATTCGCATCAAGAACAATGATCTTGGCGGTCGGATTGTTCGCTTTGAGTGCAAACGCGACCTGACAAACACGCTCGTAAGGTCCGGGGGGGCAACGATACGGTGCACGCGGGATTGACAACACAAAGACGCCACCCGGCGGCATGGATTCAATCCGATTACGAAGCGCCACCGTCTGCGGCCCCGCTTTCCAGGCATGCAACACGGTCTTTTGGGCCTCCGCATTCAGGCCCTGAATCTGGTCAAACTGGAAATCCACCCCAGGGGCGACCACCAGCCGGTCGAAGGTCTGATCCGCAATCTTGACCAGGCTGACCACCTTTTTGATCGGGTCGATCTGAGTGACCTCGTCCACCAAAACGGTCACTCCGGCATCGCGAAGGCCTTGATAACCCATCGTAAGATCTTCGATCCGACGAGTCCCGCCCAACACCAGATTGGACAAGGGGCAGGAGACAAATTGGGGATTGCGCTCAATCAGGACGACGTCGAGACTCGACCCGCCCCAATGCTTGAGGTAACGCGCGGCGGTCGCACCGCCGAACCCGGCGCCGATGACACCCACGCGCCCCAGCCGGCGTTCGAGAACCGCGGGCGCCCCGGGATTCGTCGCACCTGGGGCAGCGCACCCCGCCAGGAGGCCCGAGGAAACGCCCCATGCAGCGGCACCTTTCAGCAAGCGGCGACGAGATTGGATCAGTTCAGACATCGAATTTTCCTCTCGACCACTCGGCCCAGGGATGTTGCTAGAGATCGCGCCCGGTCAAAAACTCAGGGCAGGGCTTTCAGTCGCGAGAAGTGCTCGGCCACCAAGGCGATCTGGTCGTCGGTATAACCCTTTGCGAGCTGGTGCATGATGGTCGCTGGCCGCTGACCGGACCGGAAAGCCTGCATGGTCGACACCATCGCATCGCGGGGGTAGCCCGCAAGCATCGGCATCCCACCCGCTGATCTGCCGTCCATGCCGTGGCAATTCGCGCAAGTAGACGCCAAAACTCGCGCCGCAATTGCAGATTCTGCCGCTGAAGGGGCTGGAGCGGATTGGGCGTGGGCCGCCTGAACGGTCAGCGCAGCCATCGCCAAAACCAGTACTGACGAGTTGCACCGGCGCATCGATTGGGTTGCCTGCATCTTGGAGTGCTCCCTGCGTTCAGGCCGGTACGGTTTCGACCCCACTACGCTCTTCGCCCTCACCTGCGGGAGAAACGGGTCGCGCAACAGGCCCGTCAAACGAGAGCTGCACTTTGTCGGCCTCGTCGAGATCGACCACCACTTTGCCGCCAGTCAGCAAACGCCCAAACAACAGCTCATCGGCCAGAGCGCGGCGAATCATGTCCTGAATCAGACGATGCATCGGTCTCGCGCCCATCAGCGGGTCAAAGCCCTTCTTCGCGAGGAAAGCGCGCAGCTTGTCGGTGAAGATCGCCTCAACTTTCTTCTCCTGGAGCTGGTCTTCAAGCTGAATCAGGAACTTGTCGACGACCCGCATGATCACGTCCGGATCGAGCGAGCG
>CAIPGD010000545.1 GCA_903864485.1 uncultured bacterium
ATCGAGATCACAACGACAGTCGATCACGCGCCGCCCGGGTTAGCACAGCGCCCTCTGGCGATTGCCGCAGGGTCACGCCGACTGATTGAACGTATCGCTCAATTTCCGGTCGAAAGTGGTCCGATCAACACCGTCGAAGTGGCGTGGAGTGGCCACCTGGGCCGCGTCCGGATTCCAGCCCGGGACCTGGATTGCGCCCGTGTGGGGAACTTGGTGCGGCACGGCGCGCTGGTCGAGTGTCTCGAGGCCGCACTCGCGGGTAGCGGCGTTCGACGCGTTGTTCGACGTGTCATTAGCGAGCCGAGTGACGCCCTTCAATCCGAGCCTGGCATCTTGTTGATTCATGCCGATGGCGATCCAGGACCAGAGGCCAAGGTTCGCGATTTTGGCCAGGCCGCCTTGCTGGCCGAAATCAGACTGAGCGGGTGGAGTCAGGGCAAGGCGCTTGAGCTCTTCACGCCTGAAGGCCCACTGGCGATTCTGCCCCTTCCAGAGCCACACTATTGGGCCCTGGTTTGGTGTGCGCCCGAGGCCATCACACAGCAACGGTTTCGGGCACATGCAGAAGACTCTCGTGACGAGCCGACTGGTCTGCTGACGAGTGAGCTGAGTAAGATTCTCAGCGCCGCTCTGGGCGCAGGCATCAAAGTCGATGCCATCAAACACTGTCAGATGATGCCGCTTCGTCGCCGCACAAGAGCGCATTTAATCGACCCTGACCCGTCGCAGCCGCAAGTCTGGATCGGGAATGCCGCTCAAACACTTCACCCCGTCGCTGGCCAGGGGCTTAATCTGGGACTGCGCGACGCCCACGAACTGGCCCAGCAGCTCAGTCACTGGCGCCTGTTGGGTGGGGGGAATCTTGCCGCACAGCACAGCGCAAACTCCCACGGACTTGATCATGCGCTCAGGCAATACGAACGGGCGCGCCGAAACGATCGGGCAGTGACGGTGCGCATTACAGACACCCTCGCGTCGGTTTTCACAGTACCTTCCCTTGCGCCAATCCAGTCTGCGGTCCTGGCGGCGCTCGACCTCAGTCCGCCACTGCGCCGCTCGCTCGCTCGCACATTTGCACAGTAAAAAACCCGCGGCCACCCAAGCATCTCATCCGATACAATCCACCCCCCGAGCAACCGGTCAAATCCGTTGCACGCGCACCCTGTCATGCAAATCGGTCGATACCACCTCCCCAACCGTGTTTTTGTAGCGCCCATGGCGGGCGTGACCGACCGGCCATTTCGGCAGCTTTGTCGCGCGCTCGGCGCGGGCTATGCGGTATCGGAGATGGCCGCCTCGAACCCCCGCCTTTGGGATAGCGTCAAGACCACCCGCCGAATCAACCACGAGGGCGAAGCGGCACCACGCGCTGTTCAATTAGCCGGCGGCGAGCCGAACATGCTGGCCCTCGCTGCCCGCTTTAACGTCGAGCGCGGCGCTCAGATCATCGATATCAACATGGGATGCCCGGCGCGTAAGGTTTGTAATGTGGCGGCGGGAAGTGCCCTGCTCGCCGACGAGCCGCTCGCAATCAGGATTGTTGAGGCGGTAGTGGCAGCGGTCGGACAGGGGCCTGATGCCGTTCCCGTGACGGTCAAAATGCGGACCGGCCCGCGGCCCGATGCCCGCAATGCAGTGCGCCTGGCCCAGGCATTTGTCGAGGCTGGGGCGGCCATGATCACCTTGCATGGCCGTACCCGCGCCTGTGGGTTTCGGGGCGAGGCCGAATACGAAACCATTGCAGAAGTCAAAGCGGCGTTGCATGGCGCCCGGCGGGTACCGGTGGTCGCAAACGGCGATATTCAGACTCCACAACAGGCTTTGGATGTCCTCTCAAAGACCGGAGCCGATGCGATCATGATCGGCCGGGCGGCCCAGGGACGGCCCTGGATATTTCGGGAAATCCTTGGGTTTATCGATCGGGGTGAAGTCATCGCTCCCCCGTCACTAAGCGAAATCCGCGGCCACCTGATCCAACATCTGCTGGACCATTATCAGTTTCATGGCGAGTACAGCGGCGTTCGAACCGCTCGAAAACACCTGGGCTGGTACAGTCAGTCCTGGCATGGCGGTCAGGCCTTGCGAGAGCGCTTCAATCACCTCGAGTCGGCTGAGGACCAGCTCGCACTGATTGACACCTGGTTTTTAGAGGCTGCTGATCGGGCTGATTCGTCCCCCGATGAGCTGCTTATCGCTGGCTCTTCCTGCCGCTCCCGCCCCAATCTCAATTGACCCTCTGGTTTTTTTTACCCCATGCTGCACCCAGACCCCGGAACCAACCAACCATCGATCGATGAGTCCGTTGCATTCAATCTGCAGAAGTATTTTCGGGATCTTGACGGCTCGCACCCCAGCGCCATTTACGAGATGGTCCTTCGCGCTGTCGAACGCCCAATGCTTGAAGTTGTAATGAAAGAAGCGGCCGGCAACCAATCGCGCGCGAGCGACCTTCTTGGTATCAATCGAAATACCTTGCGCAAGAAACTCCAACAACACGGATTGCTTTGAGATGGTTGTTCTGACGTGGTCGCTGTGAAATGAGTACCCAAGCCGTGATCCCAATCCGCCGCGCACTGCTGAGCGTGTCGGACAAGACCGGCGTGATCGATCTCGCTCGGGGACTCGCGGCCCGCGGCGTTCAGCTGGTCTCGACGGGTGGCACCGCAAAATTGCTCGCCACCGCCGGCATCAAGGTCACCGAAGTATCTGAAATCACGGGCTTCCCAGAAATGCTTGATGGTCGGGTCAAGACCCTTCACCCCAACGTGCACGGGGGTCTGCTGGCTCGACGTGAAGTCCCCGAACACCTGCAAGCACTCGAGGCCCATCAGATCGACCCGATTGATCTGCTCGTGGTGCAACTTTATCCGTTCGAATCCACGGTCGCTCGCCCAGGCTGCACGCTTGATGATGCGATTGAGAATATCGATATTGGTGGCCCTGCGATGATTCGCTCAGCTGCCAAGAACTGGCGTGGCGTTGGCGTTCTGACCGATGCCGGGCAATACGAATCGGTGCTAACCGAGATCGATGCCTGCGGTGGGCTCACCGACCCCACCCGGTTTTCTCTGGCGGTCGCGGCCTTCAACCGAATCGCAAATTACGATGCGGCGATCAGCGACTACCTCGCCTCGATACAGCCGGACGGCACACGCACGATGTTCGCAAGCCAGGCCAATGGCTCATTCGTCAAGTTGCAGGACCTACGCTACGGGGAAAACCCCCACCAGCAGGCCGCCTACTATCGCGACCTCTATCCAGCGCCCGGATCGCTCGTGACCGGACATCAGGTACAGGGCAAAGAACTCTCTTACAACAACATCGCTGATGCGGACGCGGCCTGGGAATGTGTCAAGAGCTTCTCGGAGCCGGCCTGCGTCATCGTCAAGCATGCCAACCCGTGCGGTGTCGCGATTGCACCAAGCTGCGCGCAGGCCTATGCGCGCGCCCTCGCCACAGACCCAACGAGTGCTTTTGGCGGGATCATTGCGTTTAATCGCCCCCTTGATGGCGCAGCCGCAACGGCAGTCGCTGGTCAGTTTGTCGAGGTGCTGATAGCGCCGTCCTTCAGTCCCGAAGCCCTTCGCGTATTTGCCGCTAAGCCCAATACGCGCCTGCTCGAGATTTCGCTCAACGGAGTCAATGCGGACGGTCCGACCGATTGGATACGTGGTCGCAATCTGATCGACGTGAAGCGTGTTGGATCGGGTTTATTGATGCAGACCGCCGACAACCGAGAAATCATCGCGGCCGACCTCAACGTGGTGACGCAAACTACGCCGACCCATGCTCAGCTGGAAGATTTGCTCTTCGCATGGCGGGTTGCCAAGTACGTCAAATCCAACGCCATTGTATTTTGTGCCGATCAGGCCACTGTGGGGATTGGAGCCGGCCAGATGAGTCGAATCGACTCGGCTCGAATTGCGGGGATTAAGGCCGCGCACGCCAATCTCAAACTGGCGGGTTCAGTGGTCGCGAGCGACGCTTTTTTTCCGTTTCGGGACGGCCTCGATGTGGTGGCTGACGCCGGCGCGATTGCGGTCATCCAGCCTGGGGGTTCAGTCCGGGACGAAGAGGTGATTGCGGCTGCTAATGAACGGGGCATCGCCATGGTGTTTACTGGGGTACGACACTTCAGGCATTGATCGCCCCCTGGATTGACGACTGATTGAGGCCTGATTGACACCTGATTGATGCCTGATCGACGCCGGGGCCCGCCGACCGGTATGCTTTGACCCCATGCGCATCCTCGGAATTGACCCCGGCTTATTGCGTACGGGCTTTGGCATCGTCGAACGCTCGGGCAACCAGGCTCGACACGTCGCCCATGGCGTGATTCGTATCCCGTCGAACGCCGATCTGCCGCTGAGGCTCAAGGCGGTTTTTGAAGGTATTCAGACCGTCATCCGCGAGCATCAACCGGACCACTCCGCGATCGAGGAAGTCTTCGTCAACGTCAATCCCCGCGCAACCCTGCTGCTCGGTCAGGCACGGGGCAGCGCCATTGCGGCCCTCACTGCGGCCGATCTGCCCGTAGCGGAGTACACCGCATTACAGATAAAGAAGGCCGTTACTGGTCACGGCCGCGCGAGCAAAGAACAAATTCAGCGTTTGGTTTGCGCCCTGCTGAAACTCGAGGAGCCGCCTTCGCAAGATGCAGCGGATGCGCTCGCCTGTGCCCTCTGCCATGCCAATAGCTCACGCACCGCCGATGCGTTGTCCCTGGCGGCCGGCAACGGCCAACGGGCCCTCACCCTGCGACGTGGTCGTGTATCGGCGGATACCCCGACCGGATTGCCACCCGCCCTCGCCGCAATGGGACTTCGGATTCGACGCGGTAGACTGGTGTCGTCATGATTGGACGAATTAACGGCCTGCTGGTCGAGAAAAACCCCCCTCAGATCGTCGTCATGGCGCATGGACTTGGGTACGAAGTCGATGTCCCCATGAGCACTTTCTGCGAACTGCCGGCACTCGGACAGGAAATCACCCTGCTGACGCACCTGGTGGTGCGCGAAGACGCGCAATTGCTCTATGGGTTCTTGTCGGGCTCTGAGCGACAAGCGTTTCGGGCGCTGATCAAAATCAGCGGCGTCGGGCCACGGATCGCGCTCGCCGTGCTGTCGGGCATGACGGTTGAAGATCTAACGCAGGCCGTTGCCAACCAGCAAACCGGGCGACTACAAAAAGTCCCAGGCATTGGTAAGAAAACCGCCGAACGACTTTTGCTCGAACTCAAAGGACGGCTGGGTGATGCCCTCCCTGGAGCTGGCGGGGTTGGTATGAGCGCTGCCGATCCCTTGTCAGACACCCTTCATGCCCTAGTTGCACTTGGCTATTCCGAGCGCGAAGCGGATGCGGCAGTGCGAGCGCTCGCCCCCGGACTGTCGGTCGACGATGGAATCCGGCAGGCGCTGAAATCCTTGGCCCGGGGCTGATCATGACCCGTGAGCAATGACGTGAACGATGACGTGAACGATGACTTAAAAGATGACCTGAGCCATGACGTGAGCACTGACGCGTGACTGACAAAGAAGCTGATAAAGGA
>CAIPGD010000546.1 GCA_903864485.1 uncultured bacterium
ATTACCGACATCCGGATCGATCGGGTTTTTATCGGTTCTTGTACGAATTCCAGAATCGAGGATTTGCGAGCGGCTGCATGGGTCGCGCGGGGTCGTCGCAAAGCTGATTCCGTTCGGCAGGTCCTGGTGGTTCCGGGTTCTGGCTTGGTGAAGGCACAGGCCGAAGCCGAAGGGCTGGATCAGATTTTTCGAGATGCGGGCTTTGAGTGGCGTGAACCGGGTTGCTCGATGTGCCTCGCGATGAACGATGACCGGCTCGAGGCGGGGGAGCGGTGCGCCAGTACGAGTAACCGTAATTTCGAGGGGCGCCAGGGAACCGGGGGCCGCACCCATCTCGTGAGCCCAGCGATGGCGGCCGCGGCGGGCATTGCCGGGCATTTCGTCGACGTGCGCCAACTCGCCTGAATCAAAGGCCAGGAACAGGACCTAGACCATGGATCAATTTACCGTGCATCGCGGCTTGGTAGCCCCACTGGATCGTGCCAATGTTGACACCGATGCCATTATTCCGAAGCAGTTCTTAAAGTCGATCCACCGCACGGGTTTCGGCGTTAATTTGTTTGACGGTTGGCGGTATCTCGACAAAGGCGAGCCCGGACAGGACTGCAGCCGGCGTCCGCTCAATCCGCAGTTTGTGCTCAATGAATCGCGTTACCGGGGCGCCAGTATTTTGTTGGCGCGCCGCAACTTTGGTTGTGGGTCGAGCCGCGAGCATGCCCCCTGGGCATTGCAGGACTATGGATTTCGCGCGGTGATCGCGCCCAGCTTTGCCGACATTTTTTTTAATAATTGTTTCAAGAATGGGCTGTTGCCGATCGTCCTGCCGGACTCAGCGCTTGACCGCTTGTTCGCCGATGCAGCCGTGTTTCCCGGCTTTGAGTTGGTGATCGATTTGGGTGAGCAACGGGTGGTCTCCCCCGATGGGTCCATCGCCTTCTCGTTTGAGGTGGACTCGCACAGGCGCTGGTGTCTGATGAACGGCTTTGACGATATCGGTCTGACCTTGCGGCATGCGGACCTGATTCGGGAGTTCGAGGCGCGCCGCCTTGCCGAACAGCCTTGGCTAGGTCGCACACTAGGTCCTTCGAATTAAAACGATAGGGAAATTGATGAAGATTGCGGTGCTTGCCGGCGACGGCATTGGGTCCGAGATCACAGCGCAGGCGCTGCGGGTTCTCGACGTGTTGGTTCGCGACGGATTACATGCCGAGATCGAGCATGGTCTGGTTGGGGGTGCCGCCGTAGATGCCGCCGGTGATCCGCTGCCGGAGGCGACCGAGCGGTTGTGCGCTGGTGCTGACGCGATTCTTTTTGGGGCAGTCGGTGGCCCACAATATGACGGTCTACCTCGCGCTCAGCGCCCCGAGCAAGGGTTGCTGCGATTGCGCAAGCGGTTCGATCTGTTTGCCAATCTGCGTCCGGCGCTGGTCTACGACGAGTTGGCCCATGCGAGTCCACTCAAGCATGAACTCGTCCTTGGACTGGACCTGCTGATCGTTCGGGAACTGACCAGCGATATTTATTTTGGCCAGCCCCGCGGTATCCGGATCAACGAGGCCGGCGAGCGCGAGGGTTTCGACACGATGCGCTATACCGAAGGCGAGATCCGGCGGATTGCGCATTCGGCGTTTCAGGCGGCGCGAAAGCGCTCGGCGCGCGTGACCTCGATTGATAAGAGCAACGTGCTTGAGACCACCCAGCTTTGGAAGGACGTCGTGACCGAGGTGGGTCGTGAGTATCCCGATGTCACCCTGGTGCATATGCTCGTCGACAATGCCGCGATGCAACTGGTGCGTAATCCCCGACAGTTCGACGTCATTCTGGCCGGAAACATGTTTGGCGACATCCTGTCGGATGAGGCCTCGATGCTGACCGGCTCGATTGGTTTGCTGCCCAGTGCTTCGCTCAATGCAGAGGGCTTTGGCATGTACGAACCGATTCATGGTTCGGCCCCTGATATTGCCGGTCAGGATTTGGCGAATCCGCTTGCGACGATTCTTTCCTTGGCCATGATGTTGCGTTACTCGCTCGACCAGGAAGCGGCCGCAATACGGGTCGAACAGGCCGTGCGTTTGGTACTGGCACGCGGCTTCAGAACGGGCGACATCGCGCAGGCGGGTGAGTCCACTGTTGGTTGTCGGGCGATGGGTGACGCAGTCGTTGCCGCATTAGGAGACTGAGCGTGCTACGTGTTGGAATGGTGGGATGGCGTGGAATGGTTGGGTCGGTCCTGCTCGACCGGATGCAGTCCGAGGGGGACTTCGCACACATCGAACCCACCTTCTTCAGCACCTCCAATGCGGGGGGCGACGCACCCGCACTGGGTCAGGCAGGCGGCGAATCGAAGCTCATGGATGCCACCGACCTGACCGCGCTGGGTCGAATGGATGTGGTTCTGACCTGCCAGGGCGGGGACTGGACACAGGCGATTTATCCGCAGTTACGCGCGGCTGGCTGGCAAGGCATCTGGATTGATGCGGCCTCTACTTTGCGTATGCGCGACCACGCACTGATCGTGTTGGATCCCGTTAACCGGGAGGTCATTGACGCCGGACTCAAAGCGGGTGTTCGCGATTTCATTGGCGGTAACTGCACCGTCTCTTTGATGATGATGGCGATGGGCGGATTGCTGCGTGCAGGGCAAGTTGAGTGGATCAGCGCCATGACCTATCAGGCCGCATCGGGTGCGGGCGCTCAGAACATGCGCGAGTTGCTTCAGCAGATGGGCGTATTGCACGGGTCTGTAGCCGCTGAGTTAGCGGATCCGTCGTCGGCAATTCTTGAGATCGACCGCAAGGTGACGGCGGCCATCCGCGGCACCGAACTGCCAACCCAACACTTCCGCGGCGTCCCTCTGGCCGGGTCATTGATTCCCTGGATCGATGTTCCGGTTGATCATGGCCAATCCAAGGAGGAGTGGAAGGGCGGGGCAGAGCTCAACAAGATCCTTGGTGGCCCGGCGTTTCGAAGCTCCGGGAGCATCCCGGTCGATGGACTCTGTGTGCGGGTCGGAGCAATGCGCTGTCATTCGCAGGGGCTGACGATCAAGCTGCGTGAGGCCATTCCGATCGATGAGGTGAGTGGACTGTTGGCGGACGGCAACGACTGGGTCAAGGTTGTCCCCAACGAGCGCGAGCATTCAGAGCGCGAGCTGACGCCGGCTGCGGTGACGGGTTCACTCCAGGTCCCGATCGGACGTCTGCATTCGCTCGCGATGGGGCCTGAATATGTCGGTGCATTCACCTGCGGTGATCAGTTGCTGTGGGGCGCGGCCGAGCCGCTGCGCCGGATGCTTCGAATCCTCGTTGAGCGTTGAATTTTTCGGGTTGTTTGTAACCGGTCCGGCCGGACCGTGGTGCTAGCCTTGTGGGCATGAAATTCATTTTTGCAATCTTGCTTGCGGCGATGCTGAGCAGGGCCGTGGCACAGGCGCCCGAAGGCACTTATCGGGTGCGTCCCGGTGAATCCCTGGCGGCGATTGCGAATGCGCTGGTTTTGCAGGAGACCGTGGCCGGTGCCGAGAAGCCGAGTGTTGCGCAGCGGATGGTCGCTATTTATCGGGCCAATCCAAAGGCATTCTCGGGGTCAATGAATCAGCTACTTGACGGGTCGGAGTTGCGGCTGCCCAGTGCTGCGGAGATTGCCGCTGTCAATCTGGCATTGGCCCGCCTCGAGCTCGCTGATCAAACCGCGGAATACTTGGCCTCAAAGCCGCGTTCGGCTGATTCGAGTTCTAACGACACGACTCAGGTCGCTCAAGCGTCCGAAGAACAAGTCATTGCCGGACTTCAAAAGGCCCTGCGACGCAAAGAGCGTGAGTTGGCCGCTCTCCGGATCGAGTTAGAGGCGCAGCGTGAGCCATTGCCGGCGCCGAACGCTGGATCTCTCGCGGTTGCTCCCGCCAGCGGCACCGATAAGGCCAAGGCCGAGGCCAGGGCTGAGGCCAAGATCGAAGTCGAGGGAAAGCTGGGCGGAGGGGCCAGCGCGAGCGCTGCGCCGACCACAGCGGGGCAGGTTGCGCGGGGCGTCTTTTCGCCAGCTGGGCTTGCCGTCGCTGGTACGGTCGCGTTGTTGGGTGGATTTGGCTTGCTTTGGACCCTGCGAGGACGCGGCCAGGCTGTTCGCCGCTCAGCGGAATTCACCGATGTGACCGATGTGACCGATGTGACCCATGTCCGGGCAGCCTCAAATTCGGTTGTCGAGGCCGAGGTGCTGCAGCGGATGCCCGATTTGTCGGGTTTTAGCGGTTTGGGTTCGGCGACGCCGCGGGTGCGTGATCCGAGCGCATGAAAATCGCACTCGGCCTTGCCTATGACGGTTCGCCCTACCAGGGCTGGCAAACGCAGCCCGGTGGTGGCGCGGTACAAGATTTTCTTCAGTCCGCGTTGGCTGAGGTTTCAGGTCACCCGGTGGCGACCATTTGTGCGGGTCGAACCGATGCTGGCGTCCATGCGACCGCCCAGGTCGTGCATTTTGAGACGACGGTCGATCGCCCGCTGACGGCCTGGGTGCGGGGGGCGAACGCGCATTTGCCCGGTGAAATTGCGGTGCAATGGGCGCGCGTTGTCGAGCCGCATTTCCATGCCCGCTACTCGGCTCGGGCGCGCAGTTATCGCTATCTGATTCTGCGCTCGCCGGTTCGTCAGCCCTTGTGGCGTTCGCAGGCGGCCTGGGTCTTTCGGCCTCTCGACCTTGAGTTGATGCGATCTGCGGCTGCGCGTCTGGTCGGAGAGCATGATTTTTCTGCGTTTCGGGCAGCGGCTTGTCAGGCTGCGACACCGGTGCGCCAGGTCTATGACTTAACGATCGCTGAGCGAGATGCCTTTCTCGCCATCTCGATTCGGGCGAATGCGTTCCTGCACCACATGGTCCGTAACCTTGTCGGTGCACTGGTCGAGGTTGGTTTGGGGCGTCGATCTCCCGCCTGGATCGATGAGTTGCTGAGCCTTCGCGATCGGCGTCTTTCGGCTCGAACCTTCCCCGCTTGTGGTTTGACCTTGGTCGGGGTTGACTATGCGCCGGAATATGATTTGCCACGACCTGGCGCGACCGCCCTGGGTCCTTGGTAGCTTGGAGAATGTGGTGCGCACGCGTGTGAAGTTTTGTGGATTGGTCGAATCAGCCGATCTTGACTGCGCAGTTCGTCTGGGCGTCGATGCGATCGGTTTTGTGTTGTGGCCTCGCAGTCCGCGGGCGCTGACTGTTGAACAGGCGGCTGCGTTACGGCGTCGGCTGCCCAGTTGGGTGCTGGCGGTGGGTCTGGTGGTGAATGCCAGGCCCGTTGAGATCGCTGATGCGGTGAGTGGCATCGGCCTTGACGTCGTTCAATTTCATGGCGATGAAACACCCCAAGAATGTGGCCTGTCGCCAATTGCCTGGTGGCGGGCAGTTCGCATGCGCTCTGCGAATGATTTGGCTCAGGCCCTCGGTCATTACCCGCAGGCAGAGGCACTCGTTCTGGATGCCTTTTCCGATGCCTATGGTGGGAGCGGCCACTCGTTCGATTGGAACTGGGTTAGGGGCGATCCAGAGTCGGCAGCCAAAGGTTCCGGGCCTGCGCGGATTCTTTCTGGCGGTTTGCATGGGGGGAATGTGCGCGAGGCAATTGACAAGGTGCGCCCGGATTGGGTCGACGTATCCAGTGGAATTGAGGTCGAGGGCGCTCCGCGCCGGAAATCAGAGTCGCGAATGCAGGACTTTATGTCCCAGGTGCGTGCTGCAGATTGTGCGGCAGATTGCGCGGTACCCTTGGGGTCGCAGCAAATTGCTTTAAGTGACGATTGATGTGTGAACTATGAAACCTTATGACTTTCCCGATGCACTCGGGCATTTTGGTCCCTACGGTGGCAGCTTCGTTTCCGAGACCCTGACTCACGCACTGGACGAGTTGCGGGCGGCGTATTCCCGCTACAAGGACGATCCCGAGTTTGTTGCAGAGTTTCATCACGAGCTTGCCCACTTTGTAGGCCGTCCCAGTCCGCTGTATCACGCGAAGCGATGGTCTGAACAACTCGGCGGCGCGCAGATCTTGTTCAAACGCGAAGACCTTAATCACACCGGTGCGCACAAGGTCAACAATACGATCGGGCAGGCTATGCTGGCACGCCGGATGGGCAAGCCGCGGGTGATTGCCGAGACGGGCGCCGGCCAGCACGGGGTGGCTACAGCCACCATTGCGGCCCGCTATGGCATGCGTTGTGTCGTCTATATGGGTTCGACGGACGTTGCGCGGCAGGCGGCCAATGTCTACCGGATGAAGCTACTTGGGGCCACTGTCGTGCCAGTCGAAAGCGGCAGCAAGACACTTAAAGATGCGCTCAACGAGGCGATGCGCGATTGGGTGACCAACGTCGAAGACACTTTCTACATTATCGGCACCGTCGCCGGGCCGCATCCCTATCCCATGATGGTGCGTGATTTTCAATCGGTGATTGGGCGTGAGTGTCTGACCCAAATGCCGGAGCGCTTCGGGCGCCAGCCTGATGTGGTGGTCGCTTGCGTTGGGGGCGGATCGAATGCGATCGGGATCATGCATCCGTATATCGATGTCCCAGGTGTTCGTCTGGTCGGCGTGGAGGCTGCGGGGGAGGGGGTCGAGACTGGCCGCCATTCAGCCTCGCTTTCCGCGGGGACGCCGGGCGTTTTGCATGGCAACCGGACCTATCTGCTGCAGGACGAGGATGGCCAGATTCTGGATACGCATAGCGTGTCGGCCGGACTTGATTACCCCGGGGTCGGCCCTGAGCACTCGTGGCTCAAGGACAGCGGGCGTGCGGAGTACGTCGCTGTGACGGACGCCGATGCATTGAAGGCCTTTCATGAATGTTGTCAGATCGAAGGCATCATTCCAGCACTTGAAACGGCGCATGCCATTGCGTACGCTACCCAGTTGGCGCCGACGATGCCCAGTGATGCCTTGATCCTGGTCAATCTCTCGGGGCGTGGCGACAAGGACATGCATACCGTTGCCTCGGTATCGGGGATGGCCCTGTGACCGATCAAACCATTCCCATCTCCGTTCCCAACGCGACCCACCGGATTGCGGAACGCTTTCGTCAGCTGCGTGCGGCTGGTAAGCGGGCGCTGATTCCCTACGCGGTGGCTGGCCACCCGACGCATGATTCGACCCTTGCGACCATGCATGCGATGGTCGACGGGGGCGCCGATATCATCGAGCTCGGCGTACCGTTTTCAGACCCGATGGCCGATGGGCCGGTGATTCAGCGGGCGACCGAGGCCGCTCTGGCCAATGGCACCCGACTGCGCGATGTATTGGCTGCGGTGACGAGCTTTCGGCAGACCGATTCGCAGACCCCAGTCGTCTTGATGGGTTATCTGAATCCGATCGAGCGGATGGGTACTCAAGCCTTTGCGCAGGCTGCCGAGGCCGCCGGCGTGGATGGTGTCCTAGTGGTTGATCTTCCGCCCGAAGAGGCCGATGAACTCGTCCCAGTCTGGCGGGCGCACGGCATTGACCCGATTTTTTTGCTCGCCCCCACATCAACGCCCGATCGAATCGCTGCGGTTGCGAAAGCGGCTTCGGGCTATGTGTATTACGTGTCCCTGAATGGTGTAACTGGGGCTGCTTTGATAGATCTCGATGCGGTCCTTGCTCGAGTGGAACAGATTCAGGCCGTCACCGGTTTGCCGGTGGGGGTTGGTTTCGGGATTCGAGATGCGGCAACGGCCAAGGCGATTGCCGCCCGCGCCGATGCGATCGTTATTGGATCTAAGTTAATTCAAATCATTGAAGACGGTCCGGTGGCGCACGCACCGGCTCGGGTGACGCAGTTCCTGAGCACGATTCGCCAGGCCATCGACACGCATTGAGGAGTCCGCGATGAGTTGGATCGAAAAGCTTTTACCTCCCCGAATCAATCGTGCACCTGTTGATGGGCATCGGCGGTCCGTGCCGGAAGGGCTATGGATCAAGTGCCCATCTTGCGACGCGACTCTTTACCGGACCGACCTCGAAGCCAACCAGTCGGTTTGTCCCAAGTGCAGTCACCATTTGCGGATCTCGGCGCGGGCGCGCCTCGATGGACTGCTGGATGCCGAGGGACGTTTCGAGATCGGCCAGGAAGTGGTCCCAGTCGATGCTTTGAAATTTCGCGATAGTCGTAAATATCCGGATCGTCTTCAGGAAGCGATGGAAGAGACCGGAGAAACCGACGCGCTCGTCGTCATGGGGGGGGCGGTGCATACTATCCCGCTGGTGGCCGCAGCATTCGAATTCGCGTTCATGGGCGGTTCGATGGGATCGGTGGTTGGTGAACGTTTCGTGCGCGGGGTCCATGCCGCAATTGATCAAAAAACACCGTTTATTTCAATCTCAGCCAGCGGTGGTGCACGGATGCAGGAAGGTCTGCTTTCGCTCATGCAGATGAGCAAGACCACCGCCGCGCTGGCCCAGTTGGCCGAAGCAAAACTGCCATATATCTCGGTGTTGACCGATCCCACAATGGGCGGCGTTTCCGCAAGTTTTTGCTTTCTGGGCGATGTGGTGCTGGCGGAACCGAAGGCATTGATTGGTTTTGCCGGCCCGCGGGTGATCGAGCAGACCGTTCGTGAAAAGCTGCCCGAGGGCTTCCAGCGGGCCGAATTCCTCTTGGAGAAAGGGGCCGTCGACGCCATCGTTGATCGTCGTGAGATGCGCGAGGAAATCGCGCGTTTGCTCGCGCTCCTGATGCGCCAACCCAGCGACGCCGTTGTCTGATTCAACCCTCTCGGCTGCGTCCGAGTCTGCATTTAAGTCCTGGCTGCAGCGCCTCGAAGCGCTCGATCCGACTCGGATCCGACTCGGCCTCGAGCGCGTTGCCGCGGTCGCAGAGACCTTGGGACTTGGGCGGCCAGCGCCGACCGTGATTATCGTTGCCGGCACCAACGGAAAGGGCTCGACCTGCGCCATGCTCGAGGCGATCCTTCGCGCTGCCGGGTTCCGCACGGGGCTCTACACCAGTCCCCATCTGCTGCGTTTTGAGGAGCGCGCCCGGATCAATGGCGTCTCGGTGTCGCCAGAGTCCTTCGTTGAGCAATTCGAAGCAGTCGATGCCGCAGCGCTCGCCACACAGGACGGCGCGAACGTTGCCACCAACGGCGCCATCAACGGTGCCACCAACGGCGCCACCAACGGCGCCATCAACGGTGCCATCAACAGTGGCACTGCGCTGACCTACTTTGAATTCACGACCCTTGCGATTTTGCGGCTCTTTGAGCAGACCGAACTCGATGTGGCAATTCTCGAGGTGGGTCTTGGAGGCCGTTTAGATGCGGTCAACTGGGTCGACGCAGATTGTGCGATCGTGACTTGCGTTGATATTGATCATGCGGCGCTTCTTGGGCCAGATCGAGAGTCGATTGGATTCGAAAAGGCCGCTGTTTTTCGTAGCGGGCGGCCGGCGATCGTGGCGGATCCGGTTCCGCCAAAGTCCGTGATTGACTATGCGCGTCAGATCGGTGCCGATCTCTGGCAGTTCGGCCAGGACTTTAACTATGCCGGCGATCGTCAGCAGTGGGGCTATGGTGGGCGGGTCTTGCGGCGTAATAGCCTTGCTTATCCGGCGCTGCGCGGTGCCAATCAGTTAATCAATGCGTCGGCAGCTCTGGCCGCCCTCGAATCACTGCGCGATCGCTTGCCGGTTCCGGTTCAGGCCATCCGTGAGGGCCTGGCCTGTGTTGAACTGCCCGGGCGATTCCAGGTGCTGCCCGGGCGTCCAACGGTCGTGCTTGACGTTGGCCATAACCCGCATGCGGCGGCACATCTGGCGGCCAATCTCGACCAGATGGGATACCACCCGTTCACCTGGGCTGTGTTTGGGATGTTGAAGGACAAGGACGTCGATGGCGTGATCCGCGCTTTGGCGAGCCGGGTCGATCACTGGATACCCGTCGACCTTCCGGGGCCCCGAGGTGCCAGTGCGGAATGGTTGACCGCGCGCCTCCAAGCGGTGGGCGTCAGTGCCGGTTCCGATCGAAGTATCGAAGCTCAACCCAGTCCGCGTGAGGGGTTGAGCGCGGCCCGACTGCGGGCAGGACCGGATGATAGAATTCTTGTCTTGGGGTCGTTCCTAACGGTTGCAGACGTTATTTCGGATCGGCCCTAGCATCCCGTTCCCAGGTCTTGAACCCGAGTAATGTCCGAACGTAAGACCCCTGTTGGAGAGGCTGAAGACCCCGGGTTGCTTCAAAAGAAGCGCGCGCGCCGCCGTCTGATCGGGGCGGTGACATTCGCTGTGGTGACTTCCCTGATCCTGTCGTTCGCACTGGATCAAGAGCCGAGACCACTGCGGGAAGACCTTGTGCTGAAAATGCCTGCGCGTGAAACCGGTGACTCCAGGACGGTTAGCGGCTCAAGCGACCGGGAGGCCGCGCTCGCCCCACCGCCCGATGATGGCCCCGAACCGGCCGGGGTCGCTCGCCCGTCAAAGGGAGATTCCCGTCCGTCGCAAAGCACTGTGTCGCAGGCAGCGTCTTTGCCGCCGGCAGTCGCCGCGCCACCCACTGCCACTCCTCCTGTTGTTACGCCTCCCGCTGTGACCCCTCCTGCCATGGCTGCAATTGCTGGCGGGCCATCTGCGCAGGGCAACTCCAACGCGGGCGCTGTGATCGACTCCAGCGTTAATCCACCGCAGGTGATCACGCCGCCAAGTTCCACTTTGCCCTCCGTATTTGCCCCGTTTCCAGATGCCCCCCCGCCACCGCCCGTGAAGAGCGGGAAGGTCGAACCCAAGGCTGAATCGAAGCCCGAGCCCAAGCCTAAGCCAGAGCCGAAGGCGGAAAAAAAGCCCGAATCGAAGCCTGAGAAGAGGCCCGAACCGAAGCCCGAGAAAAAACCTGAGCCTAAGCCAGAAAAGAGGCCAGAGCCTAAGCCAGAATCGAAGCGTGAAACCGGTGCGGCGTCTGGTTCCGGATCGGGTAATGATGCCGACGGAGATGATGCGATCGCACGGATTGCAAAGTCGCGAGCGGCGCAGGAAAGCGGTACTGGCCGATCCGCCCCGTCGGGTGCGCCTGCGAAGTCAGGGCCGTATCGACTCCAGGTCGGTGCATTCAGCTCAGCGTCGTCGGCCGAATCGGCGATTGCAAAGCTCAAAGCCGCCGGGTTTTCTGCGTCGCGAGAAACCGTTCGAGGTTCTGGGGGGACGGAACTCATTCGCGTTCGGACTGGGGCGTATCCCGATCGCGCGGCTGCTCAACGAGCCCACGATGCGCTGCAGGCGCGGGGGGTGAGTACGACGGTGATCGCGCCTTGATCGAACGATGATCGATCTGAGCCAGTTCACTGCCTGGGATTGGCTGGTCGTGCTGATCGCCATGACCTCCGTCATTTTTGGCTTTTGGCGCGGGCTCGTGCGCACCGCGGCTGGATTGCTGGCGTGGGTCGGCGCATTCTTTTTGGCGCCATTGGGTGTCACGGTGCTTGCACCTGTTTTTGGGGGCGTGCCCTCCTGGGTTTTGCTGGCGCTGGGTTTTCTGCTCGGGTTTGTCGTGATCCAGTTGGGCGGAGCTTTGCTGGCGCGCTTGGTTCAGGGGGTGGGGCTTGGCGGGGTAGACCGCTTGCTCGGTGCGGTTCTGGGCCTGGCGCGCGCCTTGGCGATTGCGGCCTTGCTGGCCACTGCTGGCGTTGCATTGGGACTTGATCGCTCGCCTTCCTGGCAGGACGCGCGCTGCAGGCCCTTACTCGAAGAGCTGATTGATCTCGTTTACGGTCGCTTAGGTGACAGGCTCCCTCGTCGATCTCCGGAGCCACGTCCTGTCTCTAATTCGACGGATGCCGATCGTGACGGCATGATGACGATCCGTTGAATCCACACGGTTTCGATTGTTGCGCATGGTTGCGCATGGTTGTGAATACTTAGGACTGACTCTTCATGTGCGGCATCCTCGGCATCGTTGCCAAGACTCCAGTCAATCAGCTGCTGTATGACGGTTTGTTGCTGCTCCAGCACCGTGGCCAGGATGCGGCTGGCATCGCAACGTCGCAGGGACATTCGTTTTATATGCATAAGGCGAACGGCCTTGTGCGCGATGTTTTTCGCACCCGCAATATGCGTTCATTGCCTGGAATGACCGGCATCGCCCATGTGCGCTACCCGACGGCAGGCAACGCCTCAAACTCTGAAGAAGCGCAACCGTTTTATGTCAACGCACCGTTTGGGTTGCTGCTGGCTCATAACGGCAACCTGATTAATGGTGCTGAACTCAAGCAGGAGATGTTTCTGCGTGATCGTCGGCACGTCAATACAGACAGCGATTCGGAAGTCCTGCTAAACGTACTTGCGCATGAGTTACAGGCGTCCAGTCAGGCCGTCACCCCCGATCCCGAGACCGTGTTTGGCGCCGTTGAACGCCTCCACCAGCGGGTCCGCGGCGCCTACGCCTGCGTCGTACAGATCGCTGGGCTTGGTTTGCTCGCCTTTCGCGATCCTTTTGGGATTCGTCCGCTCTGTTACGGCACTGCCGAGACGGCAGCCGGGACCGACTATCTTGTGGCCAGTGAATCCGCGGCACTCGAAGGCCTGGGGTTCCGTTTGGAGCGCGACATTGCGCCCGGCGAAGCCATTCTGATTGATCTCGATGGCCGTTTGCACTCCCGTATGTGCGCTGCAAAAGCCGTCCTAAATCCTTGTATTTTTGAGTATGTTTACTTTGCCCGTCCAGATTCGATGATTGACGGTGCGTCCGTGTATGCCACCCGGCTGAAGATGGGGGAGTACCTGGCGCGCCGGGTTGAGAACGAGCTTCGGCTCGGTGACATTGATGTGGTGATGCCGATCCCCGAAACCTCGCGGCCCGCCGCGATGCAACTCGCAATGAAGCTGGGCATCGACTATCGTGAAGGTTTTTTGAAGAATCGCTATGTCGGGCGCACGTTCATCATGCCGGGGCAGTTCACCCGCAAGAAAAGTGTTCGGCAGAAGTTGAACGCGATGAGTGTCGAGTTTCGCGGCAAGAATGTGCTTCTGGTCGATGATTCGATCGTGCGCGGGACGACCTCGCAGGAGATTGTCCAGATGGCTCGTGATGCCGGCGCCAATCGGGTCTATTTTGCCTCGGCAGCACCTCCGGTCCGCTTTCCCAATGTGTATGGCATTGATATGCCTACCCGCGATGAGTTGATCGCGCATGATCGCGACCAGGACGGCGTGCGTCGTGCGATTGGTGCCGACGCCCTTGTTTACCAGAGCGTCGCCGATCTCGCCAAGTCGGTGCAGGAGATCAATCCCCAAATCGAGCGATTTGATTCCAGTTGTTTTGACGGGATCTATGTGACCGGTGATGTCAGCACAAGTTATCTTGATCGTATTGAGACCCACCGCCAGGCACACAGTGCGGGTCGTTCAGGTCAGGATGACGAGTCCGATCGTGGGCGCCTTGACCTGCAAGCACCCGCCGAGGCTTAAATGATCATGGCAAGGAAGACCGTATGAAGCATCTCGATCCCGATCTGTCCTTTGAAACCCGATCTGTTCGGGCGGGTTCGATGCGCAGCGCATTTGGTGAGCATTCCGAGGCGATTTTTCTGACCTCGAGTTTTGTCTGTGATAACGCTGCGCAGGCAGCGGCTGTGTTTTCGGGCGATGTCGAGGGCTTCGTTTACTCGCGAGCCGGCAATCCGACCAATGCCATGTTTGAGGCGCGCCTGGCGTCACTTGAGGGCGGGGAGGCATGCATTAGTGCGGCGTCCGGCATGGCCGCGATTCAGTCGACGGTCATGGCACTCGCTGCGGCCGGTGATCATCTGGTGGTTTCGACGTCGGTCTTCGGTGCGACCGTGCAACTTTTCACCTCGATTTTGCCCCGCTTTGGGATCGAGACGACGTGGGTGCCTCTGACCGATCCAGCAGCTTGGGCAGCGGCGATTCGACCGAACACCAAGATGCTGTTCCTCGAGACGCCTTCGAACCCCTTAATGGAAGTGGCTGATCTTGCCGCCTTGTCGAAGGTGGCTCGCGCCGCAAGGGTCCCGTTGGTCGTTGATAACTGTATCTGTACCCCCGCGCTGCAGCGCCCGCTCCAACAGGGCGCGGATATCGTGATTCATTCAGCAACGAAGTATCTGGATGGTCAAGGCCGTGTCCTGGGCGGAGCGGTCGTCGGTTCGAAGGATTTCATCGACGGTCGCTTGCGACCGATGATGCGCACTACCGGC
>CAIPGD010000547.1 GCA_903864485.1 uncultured bacterium
CAAACAGAACCCCTAAGCCGCCCTGTTAGTGTCCGCGACTTGTTGCGGCACACCAGTGGTCTGACCTACGGCGGTCAGTTGATGAGTGTCGGCGTCGAACACCCGGTCGATTACCGGTATCGTTCTCTGCGAGCGACGAGCGTAGACCGCCATGGCGGCATGATGGGATTTATGGACAAGCTTAGCCAGATCCCGCTTGCATACCAACCGGGTGAACGATGGATGTATTCGCTGGCAACCGATGCCTGTGGGGCGCTTGTCGAAATCATTTCGGGGCAGGCGTTCCCCGAATTTCTTCAGGAAACTATTTTTGATCCCCTGGGCATGAACGACACTGGGTTCCAGGTACTGCCCCAACAGAGGTCGCGATTGGTGGCCAATTATCGACGTGATTCAAATCGGCAGCTCGAACTGATCGATGACCCCCAAACGAGTCGTTATCTGAATGAACCCGCGTTTTTTTCTGGCGGGGGAGGGCTGGTTGGAACCACCGCTGACTATCTGCGCTTTTGTGAGATGTTGCGCCGCGGGGGCGAACTCGATGGCGTACGGATTTTGGGGCCCCGAACGCTCGAAATGATGACTCGCAATCACCTCAAGGATGGCAAGGATCTGTCGGCCTGGGCCTTGGGCTCATTTTCCGAAAGCCCTAACCGGGGCGTCGGGTTTGGTTTGGGTTTTGCAAGTGTGATTGATCCCGTGGTTGCGGGCGTGATGGGCGGGGGAGACTATTACTGGGGTGGGGCCGCTTCGACGCTATTTTTGGTGGATCCCCGAGAACAGATGAGCATGGTTTTCATGACCCAGCTGATGCCATCGAGCACCTACAATTTTCGCGGGCAACTTAAGAGCATCATTTATTCGGCAATCGTTGATTAGCCCAAGCTCAGCCCCGCATCTTTCAGAGATCCGCATGAATCCAAGCATTAAGAGTGCAGCCGCGGTTGCACTGGTCGGGGCCGTCTTTGTTTTTAATGGAAACCCCGCCTTGGCCAGCAAGGACCTTGCTTGAAGTGGATCCTCGGGCTCAAGTAGATCAGCCGGAGCTCCCGCCCCCCGCGAAGGGGCTTCCTGTCGTTCTCTGACCTAACTGTGCTCTCCGATTTACCTCGTCGCTGGGGTTGGGGGAATGTTGTTTCTTCGGTCAATGGGCGTCTCTGTGCGGTCCGTCAGGCAACTGACGGAACTGTCTGGGTACCGTCCTCAGCGGTAACTGGACTCGCGATCGCGAGTTCATCACGCGAGGACCCAAACGGCCATGAAGATACTGACCCTGTTAATCAAGAAGTCTGCCCACGTGGCGTTTTTTCTGAGTCTGCTCGGCGCAAGTTCCGCCAGTTGGGCAGTCCCGAGTTTCGCGCGGCAGACAGGACAAGATTGCGTTTCCTGTCACGTTGGTGGTTTTGGTCCGCAGTTAACGCCATTCGGCGTGCGTTTCAAAATCGGTGGTTATGTCTTGAGCGATGGGAAGCCAGACAAGGTTCCGCTGTCGGCGATGGTCAAGGGGTCCTTCAATCAGACCAAGAAGGCGCTCGACAGTCCGGCTGCGGACAGTCTTAAGACGAACAATAATTCGGTAATGGACGAAGCTTCTGTTTTTTTTGCAGGCAGGATTTCGGAGA